>JAJFHB010000625.1 GCA_021775795.1 Hyphomicrobiales bacterium
CTTGAGCTTAAAATGTAAAAGCGCGTGACACCGCGCCCATCGTCCTTCGCATAAATTCGCGCATCGTTTGCTGCTGGGGTCGCCGGCGTCGAGATTTCGTCGAACAGGGCACTGCCAGCGACCACATGTGCGCCGGCGTCATTAACAATGAACCGGTTCTGGTTTCCGGTTCTAAAGTTCTGCCCCTGGCCCGCAGGTACATCCCAGATGATGTAGCCGTTCACGTCGTCAATGATCAGATGATTGCTCGCGAATACTCCCCCCGGATAGCGAGACAGCATCAAATCCCCGGTACCGCCGTGATGCCAAAACTGCCAATTGCGGACGCCATTGACATACCAGCCCATGCTCGACCCAAAGCCGGTATCGGAATCGAGCAACAAGGAAGCTTGCCCCGCACTGTCAATTTTTACGTTTCCACTCAGCGTCAGATTATTTACATCATCCAGCGTCACGCCTGATCCCTGCACACCTTTGCCGGTGCCGTCTGATCGTACAAGCCGATTGTCCGTGCCGAAGTTCGACGCTGCTGAAACATCGCCGCCACCATCTTCGCCTTTGGGCGCAAACAACACTGCGACCGCATCACCGTCTCCAAATCCTGCTCCCACCGTGACGTTTGTGATCGTCATCTTGCGGTAAGCGCCCTGGTCCGTAATGGTGCTGTCGATGGTGAAGGCAATCCAATTGGCGCGGGCCTGGGGAGAGCGGATTTCCACCCGTCCCTCGTTCCAGTGTCCGATACGGGCACCCACCGCCGTCGCGTCCGCATCCGTTTCGGACACATAGAACTCCGTTGCGCTCGCTGGATCTGCGTTGTTGAACCAGACGCGGCCGGCGCCCTGGTCTGTGTCTCCAATTGTCGCGTCGAACGTGAACGGTAATCCGAGGTCGGCACCCGCAACGCCCTGATCCCCCTTCACCCCGGAAATATCCGCAATCGCTGCCCCCCAGTTCCCTGCCAGTTTTGGCCCGTAAATTTCATGGCTGGCAGTGTTCACGTACATATCGCCATTTGCGCCGGTACCGGCGTCAGGAGCACCGGAGCCCGAATGCCAGGTGGCAAGGTCCGCGTTTTGCAGACCGCTCCCGGTATCATTCCAGGCAATGAATTTGCCGCTCGATGCCTCAGGAAAGCTGGGCGCCACAGAAGTTGCGCTCTCCTTCAGCTTTATAGCGCGATCAATTTGCTCCTGCAGATCCTGCGCCATCAAGACGAGCTTATCGAGTGCGTCCTCGTGAGCTTCGGCGCTGAAGACGCCGCCTGTTTGATAGTCAGTGTTTTGTTTTTGCTCTGCCCGCCGCGTGATTATCAGCGTTTCGCCGGAAGCCGGTGCCGCGTTCATGGTGACCGTACCGCCGGCATCATCGCCGGCTCCCGAAACCGAATAATGCGTCACAAATTGCTGCAGGGCTTCGCTGCCGTCTGCGGCGACAAGGACCAGCCGCAGATCGCTGTCTTCAAAGAACAGCCTTGGAAACGAGAATGCTGTCGTGACACCGTTTCCCGCATAGGAAAACTTCTGGCCCGTATTGCCTACGGTCATGAGTAACTACCTCTATTGGTTGAGTATTGGCGCGGCGAACTCTCGTTGCCACAGGCCCCGGGCTTCATTGTCAGTCACCACAGTTGCTAGGCACTGACGTTTCTACGCCTGGCCGCGGGCAAAGCTGCTTGCTGCAGATGAAAGGGAGCTGATGATCGGCGATGCAGCAGAAAAGAAGCCCTGCGTGCGGGCCTGCCGTGCCCGGGAACGGGCAAGTTCCGCATCAAACCGAAAGCGTCCCGCCCGCCTGTCTGCATCAAATCGCAAGGCGTCCGCATCAAGTTCATTCTCTGACGTTACATCCGCCAGAAAGGCTGCCGGCGAGCCCTCAAGCCCCACGCCGGAGTTTCCAAATGAGGCTATCGACCGACCAATTGCACGGGCGCCGGTGAGCCTTTCCCGGCCCGCCGACAACGCACCGCGGTTACGTTCGATTTCAGCCTGCTGTTCAGCGAATTTGGCCTGTGCGCGTTGTTGCGCTGATTGCGCGCTGGCACTGGCCAGGCTCCCTGCCGCTGATACGAGACCTCCAAGTAGTCCTGCTGCTGCAATACACATTAGGGTTCGATCTCCAGTCCACGTGTTATGGCCCTGATCTCAGCGGGCAATGGTTGATCCGATGAAATTCTAACGGTGCCGTCCACAGTCCATCCCGGATTGATGTTGGTTTTGAAGGCCCCGTCGCGCAGCGCCATGGGCGCGTCAAAGGTCTCACTCGCGTGACGTTCAAAAACCTCCTCGGCCACGCCCTCACCCACGAGCCTCAGGCCTAGGCTTTCCTGAACGTCGAGCAGGACTTCTCCGACCGAACTGCGCCGGCCGAGAAGCGATCCATCGTTTCCTGCAAGGGCGGGGCGCAGTTGCTGCACGGAGCTCTCGTAGGCAAGGCCGATGGCGATCTCTGAAGCTGTGATTCCGCCGGCAAGTGTGATCGAGCCGGACACCACGCTCTGGCTGGCCAAGACAACCCCGTCAGCGAGAATGCCCACCATTTCGCCTTCCAGATGGGAAAGCCCGCTGACCGTTCCTGTCGCTGCACCGTTGTAAACGAGATGGCTGTCCAGAAACCGGGCGCCTGCCAGGCTGCCGCCGTCAAACAACGGCGCCAGGCGCTCAACATAACGCTTCGTCACACCATCAACGGTGCGCTGCACGAGCAACCAGACTTCGCTGGAACTGGCACCGGGAAGGGTTGCGATGCTTTCAACAACAGCAGCACCTGTCGCTGATGCCCCGAGCGTGTGTCTCGCCAGGCCAACAATTTTCTGGTCCCGCTCGAACGTCAGACTGACAAGCCCGCCATCGCCTGTGACAATCCACACGATGGGCTCCGGCTCGCCGGCATAGGCCATCGCTGTGATGCCTGAGGAGAGCAAATGTTCTGACAGGATGGTAAGTTCAGGCGCAATGAAGGAGTTCCCCTCAAACGAAAAGAACAATTCGCGCAGGGAACGGGAAATCTTGTCTGCATAAAGCGTGACATTTCCCACAAACACCGGCTGCAGCGCAGCAGCACCAATCGTCGTTTGTCGTCGCTGGCGAAGATTGGAGGCACTGAACGGCTTGCTGCTGTCGCCCGGGCCCAAAGTCCTGATGGCGCTGGATGTTCCCATCACCAGATCAGAAGCTTCAACAATCCATTTGATCTCATTCACCTGATCCGATGAAATTTCCACCGCAAAGGCGTCATCATCAAGAAGCGGCGAAGAGATACCGTGATCCTCAAATCCGAATGTTTTCGAGCCCCAGATCTTCTGCGGTTCGGCGTTGCTGCGGGCCCAGACAAGGCGTTCTTCAAAGAACGTGACACTGCCGGGATAGCCGGTCTCCTCTGACCAGCCTCCCAGGCGCCACGCGGTGGTTGGCTCCAGGTCGATCATCGGCTGCCCGTAGAGCACGCCGGTGACAGTTGTGGACGACGCAAACCCCTCAATCTTGAACCAGCGCCACTTGCCATCAGAGCCTCTCAGCCGGACGGCCCGCCCCACGTCGCAGCTCTTGAAGCCCTGGTCATTGTTGATGTCGCCAACCGCACTTGCCGTTAGCGTAACGGCCGCCATTGTATCGGGCGATTCCTTGAACCCGACCTCCGCGATAACCGTGGTTGCCCCTTCAAATATGCGCGTCCATTTCAGGCGATATTTCTGATAGGCGGTTTCATTTTCAAACGGATACCAGCGCGTTTCGCCATCGGTGAAGCTGCCTTCATTCAGGCGCGAGAACAATGTCACCCAGGCCGAGCCATCGAAGCCCTGAAACACAAAGTCCTGCGGCATACCGTTCGGCGACGAGCCTGAGGACCCGGCGGTCAGAAAAAACCCGGAGATGGTTTTTGCAGCGCCGGCGTCATACTCCCACCAGCCCTCTCCACTATCCACCTGATTGAAAGATGTATCTTTGTCGCGATCCCCGGCCTGCCAGGCGGACGCCGCTGCCTTGCTTGACGCCACTGTGCCCGCAGGTGCGTTAAGCCCTGTCATGGCCGGGATGACGTTGCCATCACCGTTCAGCTGCATGAAGGTTGCGGTGGCGTTCACCTGGGGCAGAAACGGGCCATCCTCAAATGCGATCTTTGTAATCGTCCAGGCTGTGTCCGAGGTTCTTGTGATTTTGCGGGGGCCGTGTGCCTTGTGCGCCAGGTAAAGCGTGTCGGCCGACTGCGCAAACTGCAGTTCAAACAGCTCGTCTTCTCTGTATGGTGTTGCTATCTCGACCGCTGCCCCCCCGCTTTCCACGCGCCCGCCATCGGCATAAATGCGAAAATACAAGTCACCGAACTCGAGCATGTAAGCTTGCTCAGAGGAGAAAACGAACGGCACAAGCCGCGTTTTCTTTGATGATGTTTTTACCTCGGCAATGAACTGCGAGCCCGACCGCTTCTTCAACGTCCCCTGCGGCAGCACGATGAAATTCGTGCACTCCTTCAGGGCCTGCCGGTAATGATCAATATCCGTGCGGGCATGAAGGCGGGGCGACAGCTCCCCACGAGCAAAGGAATTTTGAATGTCATATATCCGCATAGAAACAAGCCTTACAAAGATCTGATGTCGATCACTTCATCGCCATAGACGTTGGGAAAGGTTGACTCGAGAGCATCGGCCAGGCGCGCTGCGGCAAGGGCCTCCTGGTAAATCTGCAACGCCCGGTCCGTAAAAGAGCGCTTGCCGGTCAGCCAGTGCGCCATCTTGAACGCCAGCTTTCCGGCAAGCACTTCCACAAACAGGGGATCAAATTCACCCTCGTTTTCAACCCGCTGAACATAGCGAAGACGCAACGGTGCCGAGGCATTTGTCAAAAGCCTGTTGCCCTCGATTTCATAAGCAATCGGTGCGCCATTTTGAGCACCGCCGGCGTTCGGCGGCATAACCATCAGGCACCCGGGCGGCAGAACAAATTGCGATGCCCATCCAAACGCCGGCGCGCTCGCCTCTTTCGGCAATTCTGCCCGTGCAACGGCAAAGTTCCACGGGTGCTTTCGCAACTCCCCGTCCCGCGCCGTTGCATAGTTGCGATTGAGCCAGTTTGTTGTCGCCTTGCCATCGCTGGTTGAGGTCGCTGGCGCTTCCTCCAGCAGATCAAGAGCCATGTTGTAAATGTCGATACGTGATGCCGTTGACGGCATATCTTTGCTCCCTGTTTCCGGGTACGCCCCAAACGCCCCCGATGAGGACTGATCCTGGCAGTTCCGTGGAGGTCAGAAACGCTGGGGGAACTCTTCACCCCCAAGTTCATAGGCGATGGTGCCGGAGGTGTAGCTTGCAACGCTCAGCCGCCAGGGCCGCGCCAGAGCCGTTTGCAGCCTGTGAGCGCCCGGCGCCGTATAGCTTTGCCCGGAAACCGGCACCCAGTTGCCGTTTACGTCCTGCACTTCGGGCGTGATGGTGCCAACAAACGTGCCGCTCAGGACGATGTCCGCCTCCTTGCCAAGCACCACGGCGCTGTTCTGCGCCGCACCAGTAAAACTTCCATTCGTGGTCTTTGCCATGGTTCAGGCCTTCCCTGTTTTCGCGGGCGCACGGGCAACTTTGCGACGGGGTGGTGTTGCGCCTTCGCTCCGGCCCAGCGCCCGGGCAACAGCCTTCGCTGCCGCTTCCACCGCAATGCCGTCACGGGCCTTCAAGGCCTCATCGGCTTCGCGCGCCTTCATGTTGGCAAAGGTCAACGACGCCTGCGCCCCAACCTCCACATCTGGTGTGTCTGTCTTTGGCATGTCTCAGAATTCTCCTGTTGCTAAACAGGCAAGCGGGAGACGCAGTGTCAGCTGCCTCTCCCGCTGCCCTTTGCACTCAGCCGTTGGTCACAAGTTCCGCAAGCGGCACCTGTTTGCGTTCGGGGTAAACGCGATCCCAGTTCGCCGCTGCTTCTGTCTCGGCATTGGTCGGCGACTGGCCGGCCATGCTCGCAGAAGTCCACTTGATCCCGTAGGGGTGCAAAATATACTGACGCCGGGTCCACAGCTCTTCGACACCGGCACCGGCACCCTGGGCGGGTTTGCGGTCAACTTCCACCGGCACCGCAGGCGGCACTTCCGCATGGCCAAAGGCGCCCCGGCCCACAAGGTAGGTCGAGTATTTGATGCGGTTGCTGCCCGCCAGAGCCGGCACACCGTCATCAACGATGACATTGTACCCAAGGTAGGTGGGGAACTTAACCTCACCGCGACTGTCGGGGATAAAATCGATAAGGTTCAGTTTCTGCAGCCGCGTGAAAACCACGGAATGCATGATCAGCGTGTCCAGCGTGTCGGCCGCATCTCCCATGGTCTGCTTGGTATCGAGAATAGCCTCTGCGGAGACAAGCTCTCCGGCCACGGGAGTACCCGCCGCATCTGTTCCCACTTCCACACGCATATCGTTGGCATCATTTGCCGCATTGTCGGCAAAGGCGCCTTTGAGGATCGAGATCAGATGCTTCTGCAGGGCGCGGGCCCAATAGGCCGACACGCGCGCGCCGATCCGCTTCATCGGGTAGCGAATCCGGGTCGGGT
>JAJFHB010000626.1 GCA_021775795.1 Hyphomicrobiales bacterium
AGCAAAGGGCTATACCTATTCCTATGACATGCTGGGTGAAGCGGCGCGCACGGAACCGGACGCGCGGCATTACCATCTTTCCTATTCAGATGCGATCACGGCACTTGCTCCCGCTTGCCGCAGCGATGATATCCGCGAAAATCCGGGCATCTCTGTAAAACTGTCGGCCCTTCATCCGCGCTATGAGTTTGCGCAACGCGACCGTGTCATGTCTGAGCTTGTGGCACGCACGCGCTCCCTGGCGCTCATCGCCAAGTCTGCAAACATGGGTTTCAACATTGATGCTGAAGAAGCTGACCGGCTCGACCTGTCTCTTGATGTGATTGAAGCGGTGCTGTCGGAGCCAGCGCTTTCGGGCTGGGATGGCTTTGGTGTCGTGGTTCAGGCATACGGGCGCAGAGCGAGCCTTGTCCTTGACTGGTTGTATGATCTGGCCGGAAGGCTTGATCGAAAGATCATGGTGCGCCTGGTGAAGGGGGCTTACTGGGACACGGAAGTAAAACGTGCCCAGGTTCTCGGGCTTGACGATTTCCCAGTCTTTACCCGCAAGGTCAATACGGACGTCTCCTACATCTGTTGCGCCCGCAAGCTGCTCCGCATGACAGATCGCATCTATCCGCAGTTCGCAACGCACAACGCCCATTCTGTTGCAAGCATTCTGCAGATGTCGGACGACCACTCCTCATTCGAGTTTCAGCGCCTGCACGGTATGGGAGAGGCCTTGCATGATGCGGTTTTGCGCGACAATGGCACCCGCTGCCGGATCTATGCGCCTGTGGGCGCGCATAAGGATCTGCTTGCCTATCTGGTCCGGCGTTTGCTTGAAAATGGTGCCAACAGCTCGTTTGTGAACCAGATTGTGGACGAAGAGATTCCGCCGGAGGAGATTGCCCGGGATCCATTCCATGCCGTCGATGGATTTGGGGCAGCAGCCGCCAATCCAAAGATTGCCGCTCCCGATGCAATATTCGGCGAAGGCCGTACCAACGCGCGGGGCTGGGACATTACGGACGGCCTTGAAGTCGAGGCTATTTCAAAAGCACGGGCACCGTTTGAACAAAGCCAGTGGACTGCGGTTCCCTTGATCTCAGGCCGGCCCAGCGATGGTAGCCGCGCCAAGCGCACGGTTTCAAACCCTGCCGTGCCGGACGACATTGTCGGATATGTGGAAGATGCAACGGCTGGTGATGTTGATTTGGCCCTTGAGGCGGCGCGTGCAGGGTTTTCAACATGGTCGGCCGTGCCGGCGGAAAAACGCGCTGAATGTGTAAGCCGCATTGGTGATCTTTATGAAGACAACATTGCTGAACTCATGGCACTGGCCTCCAGAGAAGCAGGGAAAACCTGGCTGGATGGGGTTGGAGAGGTGCGTGAAGCGGTGGACTTCACGCGTTTTTATGCGAACGAGGCGGTTCGCCTCGGTGATGTAAACGCACGGGGTGTCATCGCCTGCATCTCTCCGTGGAATTTTCCGCTTGCCATATTCACCGGCCAGATTGCGGCAGCACTTGCGGCGGGAAACGCGGTAATTGCCAAGCCGGCGGAGCAGACATCTTTGATGGCAGCACGGGCGGTTCAGCTCATGCATGAAGCCGGCATTCCGCAAGGCGCCATTCAGTTGCTTCCCGGTGATGGCCCAACAGTAGGGGGGCCGTTGACGTCAGACCCGCGCGTCGACGGGGTGTGCTTTACCGGCTCGACCAATACGGCTCAGCTGATCAATCGCTCCATGGCCACCAAACTGGCTCCTGATGCGCCTCTGATCGCGGAGACGGGCGGCCTCAATGCCATGATTGTCGATTCAACGGCTCTTCCCGAGCAGGCGGTGCGGGACATTCTGGCGTCCGCGTTCCAAAGTGCGGGGCAACGCTGCTCCGCCCTGCGCATGTTGTATGTGCAGGAGGATGTCGCGGAAGGCATGCTGGCCATGCTCTATGGCGCCATGGACCAGCTGCGCATGGGAAACCCGTGGGACATTGCCGTTGATGTCGGCCCGGTTATCGATGCCGAGGCCAAAGCTCTGATTGACAGCCACTGCGAGAAATTTGAAAGGGAAGGGCGTTTGTTGAAGCGGTTGAAACCGCCTGAACAGGGCATGTTTGTTCCCCCCACGGCTCTCAGGGTTTCCGGTATCGACGAACTGGAAGAAGAAATATTCGGTCCTGTCCTGCATGTGGCGACTTTTGCGGCGACCGAAATTGATGCGGTTGTTGATGCGGTGAACGCGAAAGGCTTCGGTCTGACATTTGGCCTGCACACGCGGGTCGATGCCCGTGTTCAACACATCGTCGACAAACTGAAGATCGGCAACATATATGTGAATCGAAACCAGATCGGCGCGGTCGTTGGCTCTCAGCCCTTTGGCGGTGAAGGTTTGTCAGGCACAGGGCCAAAGGCAGGGGGTCCACATTATGTGAGCCGGTTTACCCGCCCGATGGATGAGCCGTTGCCTGAAAAGATGGATACTCCTTCGGCTCAGGAGGCAGGTTTCAATCTTGCGGCTTTGCAGACGGCAGTGGAGACAGTGAACCCATCTATCTGGGCGGAACGGGAAGATCGTCAGACCTGCCTTGCCCGAGTTCTGGATCTTCTGCCGGGTAATGCTGCCACCGGTCTGGTCTTTGATGACGCAACGGTAGAACTGCCGGGCCCGACCGGCGAATCAAACCGCCTTGCGGTTCACGCTCGCGGCGTTGTTTTGTGTCTTGGGCCAGGCGAGGACGACATGGCTCAACAGGCCATACAGGCGGTTGCAGCCGGCAATGGAGCCGTCCTGGTCGGCGCTTTGGGGCAAAAAACCTGGGAGTTGCTGCATGCTTGCGGTGCTCCCGTCATTGTTCTGGATGGTGTTCTAGATCCGGAACTTCTGGCAACCGTTGAAGGGGTGGATGCTGTTGCCTGCCGTGGGAACCGGACACTGCTTTGCAGGTTGCGGCAGGTGCTGGCTGGGCGCGATGGGATGTTGATCCCGCTCATTACCGAGAGCAACTCACCGGAACGCTATATGCTTGAACGGCATCTTTGCATTGATACCACTGCGGCGGGCGGAAATGCCTCTTTGCTGGCGGCGACGGCCGAGTAGTTGTCGAAGACGTTGCGTTTCTTGGTGTTGGGCGTTTCTTGGTGTTGGGCGGTTCTTGGTGTTGGAATGTCCTTAAGCGACGTTGAGGCGTTGTCTGTAAGGGAATCTCCACCATATGTCCGTGTAGACTTTTACCGGCTGTTGCCAACGTGCAATACTAGCCAAGCCTTTGGCATGGAGACAGGCGAGAATGGAAGTAGCCTCCCTAACGCTGGCGCTGATCGCTATACTTCTTGTCTGGGGCGCAAAGCGTAAGCAAAAAGAACAAGATGCGCGCATAGAGCAGCTGAACGAGCAGGTATCTCAGCTCAATCTTGATCTGCAGAGCGCTGGTGTTTCCGTAGCTGCCGGATATGTCGTTGGGACGGAGGGTG
>JAJFHB010000627.1 GCA_021775795.1 Hyphomicrobiales bacterium
TCGGACCACATTCTCGGCAAGGTACCGCTGGATGCATCCAATCAGGAGCCGCAGTTTCATCCCGAATGGCAGACCGCACAGCGATGAAGTGATACTCTTGATGTCGAGCCAGGAGACTGAAAGGGTTCAGGGAGACGAGTATGGTTTCTGTCAGCGAAGTAGTTGGGTGCTGCCCACTGGATTGCCAAGATACGTGTAGCTGGGTTGCCCGGGTTGAGGACGGCCACGTCACAAGCGTTACCGGACGCCGCGATCATCCTTTTACCCGTGGTGTTCTCTGCGCAAAAGTGAATGATTTTCAGACCCGCACATATGCAAACGATCGGTTGCTGCATCCGTTGCGACGAACCGGCCCCAAAGGAAGTGGCGAGTTTGAACGGATCGATTGGAATGAAGCACTAGATCTGATCGCCGATCGCTTTTTGGGTGTCATCAAGAGTGACGGCCCGGAAGCATTGATGCCGCTTTACTACCTGGGCACCATGGGGACGATGCAGCGCCATTCATTGCGCCGTATCTTTACCGGGTTGGGTGCCTCGAATATCCATGGCGAGGTTTGCGGCGCTTCCATGGCCTCTCTGAGCCAGGAGGGGCACCCAATTGGCTTCGATCCGGAGGAGACTGCCGACAGCCGATTGATCATCCTCTGGGGCGTCAATATGCTGGCGACGTGTCATCACCATTGGCAGTTCGTCAAGCAGGCCCGACAGAAACACGGGGCGCGTGTCATCGCGATTGATCCTCGGCGAACGCAGACTGCCCGGCAATGCGATCAGCATATTGCCATTCGCCCCGGTACAGACGCGATATTTGCCACCAGCATGGCCCATGTCATGCTGGCGGAAGGAATTGCTGATCTCGATTACATCAAGCGCACGGCATCGGATTTCGAAGAATACTGCGAACAGGCAAAGGCCTGGCCGCCGGAGCGCGCCGCAGAGGTTTGCGGTGTCGAACCGGAAACGATCATCAATCTGGCGCGCGAATTTGCTTCTGCCGATCCGGCTGTCATTCGCACCGGTGTCGGGCCGCAACAAAACATTCAGGGAGAGAGCTACATTCGCAGCCTGTCTGCACTTGCTTGCCTTGGAGGCCACTGGGCCAAGAGGGGTGGCGGCCTAATCGCTGAGACCAATCCGGACTACGACGATGCAGCGGCAGCGGCGCTTCATCTGGCGCCTGCAAACACCCGCAGCATCGACCTCTCGAGCCTTGGAGTGAGCCTCTCGGATAGGTCACTGCTGCCGGCAATAAAAGGGCTGATGATCTGGGGCATGAACCCGGCGGTCACCATTGTTGACACGAACCGGGTGCGTCAGGGCCTGGTGCGCGAGGATCTTTTCACTGTGGCTGTGGAGCACTTCATGACCGATACCGCGCGGTTTGCAGATGTGGTCTTGCCGTCGACGACGCAACTTGAGCATTTCGACATCGTTCATCCTTGGGGACATCACTATATTTCCGCCAACAATCCAGCCGTCGACCCGGTCGGCGAAGCAAAGTCCCATGGCGAAATCATGAGGCTCCTTGCCCCGAGGTTTGGCCTCACCGATCCATTGTTTACTGAGACCGATGAGCAGATCGCCGCGCACGCTTTGCCGGCTTATGTTGACATCGGCGAGCTGAAGGACATCGGTTTTGTGAAGGCGTCACCGCCTCGGCCATCACCGGTGGATAGCGAGATGAAGCTGAAATTTACCAGTGACATCCTTGAGCCGCCGCGAACGGCAGGTCTTAGACTGCTGAGTCCAAAGGCGCATTACTTCCTCAATTCAACCTTTGCGAATATGCCGCGCCAACGCCAGAGTGAGGGAAATCCGGTCGTTCAGATGAATTCGAGAGATGCAGCTGAGAGTGGATTGTCCGATGGGCAGGTCGTGCGGGTGCACAATGAACGGGGTGAGTTTGTGAGCACGTTGTCGGTAACAGATGACATCGTCGCCGGCGCGATTTCAGTTGGCGGCAAGTGGTGGAGCGTGCCCGTTGAAACCAACGTTGTAGCCAACATGTTGTCACCATCCCTTTGGTCGCCCGGTGGTCAGCCCGCATACAATGATACCTTCGTTACGGTCGAAGCTGTCGCCGCTTCTGCGGTTGCCTGAATTGCTGTTTCAATTGCCTGTTTGGTTGGGAAATTCCCTGATCCAGACACAAGTTTCAATTTGTAGCCCCTAGCCTGGGCACCACAAAAAGAGACTAATTGCAATGTGCGTGTGACCGAGTGCAAAGGGTATGGCCTCCAACCTCCATAAGATAACAAAGCTGCGCGGCCCGATCTGAACACTCTTTGTCAGCTCGTGAAACCGGGCAGCAACAGCGGTTGCGGGTCCGCCGCCCTCCGTCGGCGGCGCGCAACCGAAGTGCTTGATTATTGGGAGGATTGAGATGAGAACATTCTTACGGTTCATGTCCGTGTTCGTGCTGGTCGCGTTCGCGAGTGTGGCGCAGGCCGCTGACGCCATCAAGGTTGGCGTTCTTGCGACGCTGGAAGGTACTTATACTGTGCTCGGCGAAGACGGCGTCCGCGGCTTCCGGACAGCCCTTGGCCAATTCAACGAAATGGCCGGCGGCCGTCCGATTGAGGTCATCATTGGTGCTACCGATGCATCGCCGGATTCCGCAGTGCGCGCCGCGCGCAAGCTGGTTGAACAGGATGGCGTCGATATCATCATCGGCCCGCTTTCCGGTTCTGAAGGCATTGCCGTGAAGAATTATGCCAAGACCCAGCCGCACGTGACATTCATCAACGGTATTTCGGGTGCTCAGGGCACAACCTTCACAGAGCCTGCGGACAACTTTTTCCGCTTTAACATGGATGGCGCCCAGTGGATGGCCGGCCTTGGAAACTACGTTTTCAATGAAAAGGGCTGGGAAACCGTTGCCACGATCGGCGAGGACTATTCGTTCATCTACACTCAGGTTCTGGGTTTTGCGCTGGAATATTGCCAGGCAGGTGGAGAGATCACCGAACGTCACTGGGTTCCGCTTGGAACCAAGGACTTTGGCTCCATCATCGCAGCCCTGCCGGACGACGTTGATGCCATCTATCTTGGTCTCGGCGGCGGTGACGCGGTCAACTTCCTCAACCAGTATCTGCAGGCCGGTGGTGAAGCCAATCTGATTGGCGGCACGATCATGGTCGACGGTACGGTGCTGAACTCGAAGGGTGATGCAAAAGACGTGCTGATCGGCACACCGGCTGCGGGCCCGCAGGCTGATACCTGGGACAACGAAGCCTGGCAGGCTTATGTGAAGGCCTATCAGGATGCCTTCGCTCCTGAAGACCGCTTCCCCAGTCCGTCACTGCTGGCGACTGGTTATTACAATGCGGCGACAGCAGCATTTACCGTTTTGAACAACATCGGCGGTGACCTGAGTGATGGCCATGTTGCCTTCCGCGATGGTTTGACCAACCTTGTTCTTGACGCGCCGAACGGCCAGATCACGCTTGATGGAAATCGTCAGGCAATCGGCACGAACTTCGTCACAGAAGTTATCGAAGGCGAAGATGGCAACCTGGTGAACAGCCTTGTTCACACGGTTCCAAATGTGAACCAGACCATGGGCATGGATCCGGAATCTTTCCGTGCCATTGGGGCTCCCGGCCGCGATGTGCCGGTATGTCAGGCGTCATACTAGTCGACGTTAATCCGGGCGGCTCCGGCCGCCCGGTGCCTATATTGCGGGGCTTTTGCGTTTGTGAGCGTGAGGCCGGTTTTGTGTAAGTGTCCGGGCATCTGGCAATGTCACTCATCAGCTATCTGAACAGGGTACATTTCGCAGACGGCATCGTACATGAAGCCCTCAGCGCCGAAGTTGCCGCTCTCAAGCTCCGCCAGCCGTTGTTCATTTGCGACGCAAATCTCGAAGAAACAATTTTGCCCGAAGTTATCGGCGCTGCAAAGCCGCACGGGGAAAACCCCGTCGTGCATATCCGCAAAATCCATCGTGCATCTGAAGCTTCCGCTGGCGATGTCGCCATTCAATATGTCGATTGCAAGTGCGACGGTATCGTTGCCCTGGGCGCTGACGCTTCCA
>JAJFHB010000628.1 GCA_021775795.1 Hyphomicrobiales bacterium
CTGGACATGAAACCCATTGCGGCGACGTTGAGTCCACCGGCGTTCACGTAGATGGCTGCTTTGCCGAATATGCAGTTTTGCGCGAGGATTGGGCAACAGCGATCCCCGAAGAGCTCGAAGCGGCTGCCGCAGCACCACTCCTGTGCGCCGGTGTGGCTGCCTACAGTGCTGTACGAAAGGCGCAGCTTGAACCCGGTGAACTGGTTGCCGTGTTCGGAACCGGTGGGCTTGGTTCCTATGCCATTCAACTTGCCAAACTGTCGGGCGCACGGGTCGTCGCCGTGGATGTGTCGGAAGAAAAACTGGCACACGCCAAAAAACTTGGCGCTGATTATGGCGTTTCTGCTCTTGGAGATCCGGGCGCAGAAATTCAGAAACTCGGCGGTGCCGATGCCTGCTTCAATTTCGCGCCCGTTGCATCTTCCTGGCGTCAGATGCTTGAGGCTGCCCGCGCCCGTGCCCGCATCGTCCTGATCTCGCTGCCGAATGAGCAACTGAGCTTCGAGGCGGCAGAGCTTATCGAATCCGGCCTCCACGTCATGGGTTCAGCGGACGGCACTCGCCTCGAGTTGCGCCAGCTCATGGAACTGGCGCGCGACGGAAAGATCAAAAGCGTCGTAGAGACGGTACCCTTTGACAACATCAATTCCGCCTTCGCCCGCCTTGTAGCCGGTGAGGTGCAGGGACGCCTCGTCATCGATATGCGTTGATCATTCCACGCGCTGCAAGACCGGTCCTGTTTCACGTCCCATCCACGAGGGCGTGGCAGGTGCGGATGATGTCACGGCGTTTCAGCACGTGGCGCGGGGCAGTTTCGACCTGTACATTGAGGTTGCGGCTTGTACGATGAGCACATTCGTCCGATCCGTGTCGCAGGGCCTTATGCCAATTACGCCGATCCCAAAGATTTTTATCTCCTATCGCCGCGACGACGCACCGGGGTCGGCCGGGCGGCTTTATGACCGGCTCGCCGACAGTTTTCCCCGGGAAGCATTGTTCATGGACGTGGATGCCATGGTGCCGGGCATCGACTTCGTACGCGAGCTGGATGATGCGGTGCAGGGCTGCAACGTGCTGCTGGCTGTGATCGGGCGCCGCTGGCTCGATGCGTCAACACCGGGTGGCCTCCGGCGTCTCGACGATCCGGAGGATTTCGTGCGCATTGAGGTTGAGACAGCGCTGAAGCAGGAGATCCGCGTCATCCCGGTGCTGGTTGACGGTGCACAGATGCCGGCGGCAGAGGAACTGCCGGAGCCGCTCAAGCCTCTGGCGCGCCGGCACGCCGTGGAGATCAGCCATTCGCGGTTTGCAAGCGATGCGGACAGGCTGGTCCGGGCCCTCGACCTGGATGAGATGACATCGGCGCCGCCGGTGCAGACTATGCCGCCTCGGGCAGCGCCCCTGGAGGCGGTCCAAGCGGAGACAACCGTTCCCGCACCCCTGTCACGACTGCGTATCGCGGGTGCGGCCCTTACTGTGTGGGCGATCGTTGCCTCGGGAGCCTTCGGCAACCTTGCTGCTGATCCCGGCCCCGCCTACTGGTTGGAGCGCGCTGGCATCGGGTATTACTTGTGGGCCGCCTTCAACGTCATGATCGGACCGGCGCTGGCGCTGAAGCTCTGGCTGCCGCAGTTCGCCATGGCGCAGTTCTGGGGCACAGTGGGTGCAACGTTTGCAGCGCTGGCCACTCTCATCGGCAGCCAATGGCTGTTTGATACTTACCTTCTGCCTGACGTCCCAACTGATACGACCGGTTCAATCGAAGCGATCCTCAATATGGGTCTGCGCGAAATTCCCCAGAGCCTGATTTGCGGCTTGGTGCTTGGCTATTTCCTGTCGCAGGCACTCGGTGGTTGGTTCGCACAACGGCGGGGGCGCAGCTTCGTTGCACGAATGGTCCTTATCTGGGCTGCCACCGGCACCGCCTATGCGGTCGTGAACTTCCTGCTCATTGTGATCATGGAGGCAGCGGTTGCAGCGGGGTCCGGCGCGGAGGCTGCGCTCGTTGCGCGTGCCGATGCACGTATGTGGTCAGACACCGTGGTTTACGGCGCGTCGTGGGCTCTGGGTTTCTGGCTCACACTCAGCTTTGCGCCACGCCGTGCGGGAAGCCCCGATTTGGCGCCATGAAACTCTTCCACCCTAGTGTGATGCGAGCTGGCTGAACGGCAAAGAGAATACAGACATTTCTCAAGCAATCATGGAGCGTCTGTGTTCTCGCTCGCGAAGAATCGCATTTCGATTGCGCAATGCATGAGAGAGCGCGACCATAGAATGATCATATGCTCGTCAAATTCGTCAGGCGCGCTGGGCGATTGATCCATCATGTCATCTGCCAGGCTCTCAAGGCGTTCGGCAAGCGCATTCCAATCCTTCGTGCTGTTCGTCATCTGCTCACCGTCCTGTAAAGTTAGCTTTGCGTTTTTCGAGAAAGGCCTGAACACCCTCGCCGTGGTCTTCCGAAAGCTTCAGCACGCTTTGACCGATGCGCTCAAAGTTCCGGCCGGTTTCCAGATCGACATTCACGCACTGGTTGACCACCAGCTTAGCAGTGCCCAGGGCCAGCGGGGCACGCGCTGCCAGCGTTTCGGCAAAGGCGATGGCGCCGGCCATGAGCTCATCGGCAGCAAAAACCTCATCGACAAGCCCAAGCTCCTCCGCCTTTGACGCCGGTATGATTTCACCGGTCATAATAAGTCGCTTTGCCTTCGAGGGCCCGACCAGCTTTACCAGCCGGGAGATGCCGCCGGACCCGGGTATCAGGCCGACGTTGCCCTCAGGCAGGCCCAGCCGCGCCGTGTCTGATGCAAACCGGAAGTCGCAGGAAAGAGCAAGCTCCAGCCCGCCGCCCGCAGCGACACCATTGATCGCGCAGATGATCGGGACTTCCATTTGTTCGAGTTCGTCGAACACATTGTGGATCATGCGAACCCGGCGACGGAAACCTTTGGGTCCCACGGAGGATAGATCGCCCATCCCGCGCACATCCTCGCCGGCTGAAAAAGCACGTCCCGTGCCGGTGATGATGAGCACGCGAAGGTCGTCGTCCTCAACCATATCCCGTACCGCGTCACGCAACTCCTCGCGCATCTGCAGGTTCCAGGAGTTCAGATTGTCAGGCCGGTTGAGCCGCAAAATGGTGATCGGACCTTCACGGTCGAAACTTAGAAACTCGTAGCTCATGCGCCTGTTGCCTCCGGTAAAAGTTCCACGTCCACGCCCATGTTCCACAAAGCCCAGTGCAGATTCATGTCCGCTTCCTTTAGAGCTGCTTCCAGCATCGGCACGGGCAGGGCCGCCGCCGCTTCCTGAATGAGAGCTCTGGCCGCTTTCAGTTTTTCAATTTCACTATCGTGGCTCATTGTTCTTACCTCGTATGATCACTGCTAGCGGTCGAGAGCCCGTCGGAATTCTTTGGGCCGGTGATCGAAAATCCGTTTCGTCTTAAGGTCATAACGCGGCAGACTGCCGGGCTCGACCGGTTGAACTGCAATGCGGACTTTCAACTGCTGCTGGATTTCACCGGCAACGGTCTCCGCCAGTGCCGGCCAGTCAGCAGCGGGCACATCCGGTTGCGGTTCAAACTTGACTTCCATTTCGTCATTGTCCTGGTCGCGCGTCATGTGCAGTTCATAGTTGGAACTGACACCCCGTGCGGAGCCCAGCACATTCTCGATGGCTGTCGGATAAACATTGGTTCCACGCAGGGTAACCATGTAGTCCGTGCGCCCGAGAACGGAGCCGTCAAACTTGAGCCAGGTCCTTCCTGACGGGCATGACATCCGTGGCCGCACCAGATCATGGGTGCGGTAGTTCAGCAGTGGTTGTGCAGAGTTGACATAGCTTGTCACCACATGCTCGCCGACGTCACCCTCCGAGACTTCCGCCCCACTTTCCGGGTTCATGACCCAGGAGAAGACGCACATTTCATCGACATGCACCCCGTCTCCTATTGAATTTGAGGGGCCGAAGGCGTCGATTTCGGCAATGCCCAGGAGCTCGCCCGCATTCTCCGCCCCCCAGGCGTCCAGGATCTGGCGTTTCATTTGCGGCAGCGCGGTGGGGCCAGGCTCGCCCGCATGTATGGTATAGCGAATAGAAGACTGAGACAGATCAATCCCCATGTCGCGCGCAACGGCTGCAAGCCGCAGGGCGAATGTTGGTGTCGAAATCAGCACGGTGGGCTTGAGGCGCTGAATGGCATTGATGTGCCCTTCGGTGTTGAGGCCTCCGCCAGATATCATGCGCCCGCCAAACCGTCGAACCCCCCAATAGGCACTCCAGAATCCGGCAAAATTTCCCCAGCCGAAAGCAAAATAGAAGCTGTCGGTGGGGCGGATGCCGGTGGCCCAGAAGGCCGAACACCAGGATTCGCCATAACGCACCGTATCGTACATGGCATAGGGGATGCTGAGCGGCGTACCTGTGGTGCCTGAAGTTTCCGCGTGATGGACAATGGCGCCATGCGGCCTGGCAAGGGTTGGGCCATAAGGAGGTTCCGCTGCCTGCTGTTCCAAAAAATCAACTTTGTCCGTAATTGGCACCTTTGACTTGAAATCATCAACCGTCTTGATATCGCCGGGCTCAAGGCCGATTTCGTCGAACTTGCGGCGGTAAAACGGACTGTTGTCGTAGGCGTAATTCACGAGGCGGTGCAGGCGCCTTTCATGCAGCACGTTGAGCTGCTCACGGGGCATGGTTTCCGTGATCTCATTCCAATAGGGGCTTTCTGCTGCCCGCGTCGAGATGTTTGCAAACCCGCTCTGACTCATGGCTGCGTCTCCTCGTTTGATATGGCGATCTAGCGGCCCTTGAACTCGGCCTGGCGCTTCTCGACAAATGCGTTCACGCCTTCCTGTGCGTCATCGGACTTGAAGAGGATGTTTTGATGACTGCGCTCAAGTGTGAGGCCGTCTCCAAGTGATGATTCCATTCCTGTGTTTATGGACAGCTTCGCCATGCCCTGCGCCAGGGTTGGTCCCGAGGCTAGTTTGCTGGCATACCCCATGACTTCGTCTTCAAAATCTGCCTCCGGTATCAGACGGTCGAATATGCCCCATTCGGTGGCTGTGCCCGCATCGATCGTTTCTCCGGTTGCGATCATGTGTAGGGCGCGAGAGCGTGAAACGATCCGGGGCAGACGCTGGGTGCCTCCCATGGCCGGATTGAGGCCCAGGTTTATCTCTACGAGGCCTACCTGATACTTCTTATCCATGGCAAACCGGAAATCGCAGGCAAGAGCCATTTCAAGCCCGCCACCAAGTGCATGCCCGGCGATTGCCGCGATAATGATTTTCGGTGTGTTCTCCATGAGGTGCATAGTTTCATGGGCGACCGTAAGAAGGTTGGCAAATTCGGTGGCATTGGAATTCTGCAGGGTCTTGATATCGGCGCCTGCGGAGAAAAACTTCGGCAGGCCGCTCTTTACCACCAGCGCCCGCATGTGCTCGTTTTGCCGCGCTTCGTGAATTGCTTTCTGCAGCTCCAGCAGCATCGGCACATCATAGGCGTTGACCGGAGCAGCGTTCATGGTGATGACGCCGATCAGTCCTTCCTGTGTCAACTCAATTGACATTGCTTTTATCCCTTCCGGTGACTTCTTCTAGATATATTGACGATTGGCCATGTGATCTGGCACGTCCAACTCCAGCTCTTCGATGAGTGGCGCGACATCATCGATATATTGTTGCCGCAGTTCCTCGTTGGTCTTTCCCTTGATCCCCCACTTCACATATTTGGCTGAGTTCTTGGAGTTTGA
>JAJFHB010000629.1 GCA_021775795.1 Hyphomicrobiales bacterium
CCCAACAATGACGACACGTGCGCCTTCCTTCACAAAGCGCAGGGCAATGGCTTTGCCGATGCCGGAGTTGCCGCCTGTAACAACCGCGGTTTTGTTTTCCAGTCTCATGGCACTTTGATCTTGTTCAGGCTGTCATTGCTCACATGCCCCATGGGAGTGAAGCCGGTACCGTCGCTGAAACGGGAAAGGCGGAAAGGGGTCGGGTCAACGATGGGACTGGCGCCTGTTGCGATGTCTGCTGCGAGTTTGCCGGCTCCTGGTCCGATACCGAAACCGTGGCCGCTGAAACCTGTCGCGATGGTGAGGCCCGGCAGATCATCGACGTTTGAAATCACCGGAACCGCGTCCGGTGTGACGTCTATCAAACCTCCCCAACGTTCTGCGACCTTGGCATTCTCAAACGCAGGATAGAGGCGTTTCAAATTTACCAGAGCCTGATCGAGAGCTTTGTGATGAGGCTCGGGATCGAGAACACGCATTTTCTCAAATGGCGATTCGACATCGAGGGCCCAGCGACGCGGCGTTTTCAACTCCTCGAAAAACCGGCTGCCGAAGCGCAGTTGCAGTTTTGTCCAGTCGGTTCGCAGAATGGGAAGGAAAGCGGAAAACAGCCTGAAGCTGTCGGGAATTATGTCTGCAACGTTGGAGCTGCCGTGGGCGATGGTGTAGCCGCCGTCGGCGCGTCGGCGAAATGCGAAACCCTCACCCCAGACAGCGGTGTCACCGACACTTTCCATCGGTTCCGTCCGCATGACGGATGAAAGGGTCTTAAGCTGCGGCAGCGAAATGCCGTTGTTGCCGCAAAACAACCGTGACCAGGCACCGCCGGCAAGGATCACACTTTGGGTCTGGACCGTGCCCTTCTCAGTGACGGCAGCGGATATCCTGCCGCCTGAGGTTTCGACGCCACGGACCGCACAATTTTCGAAAACCTGCACGCCCAACCGTTGAGCGGCACGGGCGATAGCGGGGGCTGCCTTTGTGGGTTCAGCGCGGCCATCGCTTGGTGTGTGCAAGGCGCCAGCGTATTCACCCTCAAGCCCCGGCAGCAATTTTTTCAGTTCCTCGCCGTCGACAAGCCTGCTGTCGAGTTGGTAGGGCCTGGCGTGTTCCAGCCACTGCTCGTAGCTTTCGAGATCCTCTTGTTTCTTCCCCAGATAGATGACACCGGACTGTTTGAAGCCGACGTCAGCTTCAATTTCCTTCTCGATCGTCTTCCAGCTTCTCAAAGCCTCGATGATCAGGGGCAGTTCCCGCGGGTCGCGACCCTGTTGGCGACAGAAGCCCCAATTCCGGCTCGACTGTTCACCGGCTACATGGCCCTTTTCACAAAGCACAACAGAAACGCCGCGCTGGGCCAGTGTCCAGGCGGCACATGTGCCGATGATGCCGCCACCGATGATAACGACATCCGCCGATTTGGGCAGGGTTTCATCCGGCGTGATGGGCTCGACCACAGGCGACATTTTAGTATCCTCTCTGCAAGACCGTGTGTGTGTTTCCGGGTTTTCGCATGCGATGTGACATCAACACTTAATCTAGGTCAATGCAGAGTGATTGTCGTTCAGGGCTTAGGTCGCTAAACGAATACACTGAGGACGCTTTTCCAAACGTCATCGAGGCCGCGACAGGAGAAATGAAGATGGGTAAGCAGCCCGCAAACAACGAGGTCGTGGTTGTAGGTGCCGGTGTGGTTGGAATGAGCTGTGCGCTCTTCCTGCAGCGCGAGGGTTATGCGGTCACTGTCGTTGATCGTCTGGGTCCGGGAGAGGCGTGCTCCTACGGCAACGCCTCGGGCATTGCGACATCGGAAGTCATTCCCATATCAACGCCTGGCCTGCTTTTGAAGATCCCCAAGCTGCTCCTGGACCCTAACGGTCCGCTCTCGATCCGGCTTTCCTATCTGCCGCAATTGCTGCCCTGGTTATGGCGTTTTTTGCGGGCGGGCAACAAGGAGCGTGTCCGAGAGCTAACGGCTGCGGCTGTCAATCTGAGTGCAAGTTCGGTTGAGGATCATGCGAGCCTGCGCAAGGAAGCCGGTGCCGAGGAGTTGCTTGTAGGTGGCTCCTGCGCCTCAATCTATGACACCGAGCGTGATCTTGCGGGCGATCGCTGGCAGTGGGATTTGAGGGAAGAACTTGGCCTCAAACACTACACCGTAAGCGGGTCCGAATTGAACGAGATGGAACCTGCCGTTTCAGCAAATGTGGGATGCGCTGTGATTGTAGAGGGTTGGCGGCAATATTCAGATCCTTACAAATTTGTTGTGCGCCTGGCGGAGCAGTTTGAGCGAAATGGAGGCACGCTTCTTCGGGGCGAAGTGAGCGGATTTGAAACTCAAGACAACTGCGTATCCGGTGTTGGCCTTGCAGGAGGCGCAGTGCTGCGCGCCGATCATGTCGTTGTTGCTGCGGGTGCATGGTCGCATAAGCTTGCAATCATGCTGGGCAGCAAAGTGCCGCTGGAAGCAGACCGCGGCTACAACACAACTATACCGGACGCCGGGGTGACAATCGGACGGCCACTGGTTTATCAGACTGG
>JAJFHB010000630.1 GCA_021775795.1 Hyphomicrobiales bacterium
GATTTCATCGATGCGCTCGACTTCAAAGGCGCCGCGTTCCCAGATCGCTGCAGCGGCCTCTTTGGGCACGATGCCAAGGTCCACCATGGCATCAGCGGCGTGGGCTTCGATTTCAAACCAGATTTGAAAACGGGCTTCGGACCGCCAGATGTCTGTCATCTGGGGTCGGGAATAGCGGGGAATCATGAGAGCACCATTGTGTAAGAATGTGAGCGCTTCTCTAGCAGATGAGAAAGCCAGGCTCAATCACGGTGTTGGAAGTTGAATGGCGATGTAGCGGCGATCCGACCCTTCAAAGCCATAGGTGAAGACATTGATCAAAGCCACCACCACTTGCGCCTGATCGAACGCCGGATAGACGATGATATCAGAGATGCCGTAGTCGAGGGGGCAACCGCGACTGCCGGGAATGGAATTGTCCTGGTGCACCAGCGTTGTGTCGTTTGTCGTATCGTTTCGCACGCGCAGGGAGAAACCCTTGAAGTCATCACCCAGGCCTGCGCAGTCCGAGGGTGCGGGGCGGTCCTCGATTGTCAGCAATGCGGTTCGAATGTCGTTGGTTGAGCTGTCGAAATGATAACGGCGAAAGCTGACTTCATAGGGGTCCTGATAGACTTCTGTTACCGGCGCTGAGGCGATCAGGCGGCCGGAGTGCCAGATGCCGTATTGTTGCAGCAATGGCTGCACCTGACCGTGGGACGATTGTCGCGCCTCTGAAATATCAGCTTCCTCGTTTTCCACGCGCACGCGTATCGGCGTGCCGTCGACCCAATTGTCCTGGACAAGATCGATGACAAAAATTTCGGAGTAGGGAAAGCCGGAACCATCCTGAACGCCAAATTGTTCGAAGGCGAAATAGCGTCCATCCAGCGAAAAGCCGAGAATGGCGCGTTCCGCGTAGTCGCCGGCAAAGGCGATGGTGGAAGCGAGCATGCCCATTGCCGCTGAAATCGTCCAAATTGCGATGCGTCGAAACCGGATAGTCAAAGCCATAGTTTTCTCTCCAACTGAGCCAGACGGTTACGTTTCAGCGCCTAAAATAGCAGTTGCCGCCATGGTGTGAACAGCCTATCTTCGCGCGGCTTAACTCAACGGGGTGTCGGTTGACTGAGAGGCACGCGTGCCAACCCGTAGAACCTGATCCAGATTATGCTGGCGGAGGGATTTGAGGCTATCTCCTGAACGCGCAAATATTGAGACCGAGCGCGCATTGGTATCTTAGCTCTCCTGTGCTTCCAAAGCCGGCATGAAGTCGGAAATGATGTGCCATGGATTTTGCCGGAGACGCCTATCGTATGCTCGAGGCGGTGCGCGCGCAGCGCCCGCGGGTGCATTGCATTACCAATCATGCCGCTCAGGCTTTTACAGCGGATGTCCTGCTCGCCGCTGGCGCCATTCCCAGCCTGACGCTGGCGGAAGAAGAGATTGAAAGCTTCCTCTCCTCCTCATCTGCACTGCTCGTAAATCTTGGCACTCTGGACGAGCAACGTCTCAAAGCAATTGAGCTGGCAATTCCCCTGGCGCGCGATCTTGGTTTGCCCTGGGTTCTTGATCCAGTGTTTGTGGAGCGGTCGGAAACGCGGCTAACTCTGGCGTCTGCGTTACTTGCCCATGGTCCAACGGCAATGCGTGGAAACCGAGCTGAATGTGGAGCTCTGGCGCAAGGCGGCGATGAGCGTGCCCCGCTTGCAGACAAGCAGGCACCTGTGGTGGCGATGACAGGACAGGTGGATGTGATTTTTGGCGACGATCGTGAACTGCAGCTGCAAAATGGCCACGTCTATATGAGCCAGGCGACAGCAATCGGTTGTGCATTGTCGGCGCTGATCGGTGCCTTTCTTGCGGTTGAGAAGGATGCGCTGGCAGCCGTAGCTTCAGCTCTTCTGGTGTGGGGCGTTGCGGGAGAACTTGCCGGTGAAAAGGCCGCCGGGCCTGGCACTTTCCGGCCATTGCTGCTTGACGCGGTTCATAACATTGACGGTGCGGATCTTATGGAGCGCGCCAAAGTGGAAGAGAGAATTTCATGAGTGCGCCCTCATTCGATCTGTCGGTCTATGGCATCCTTGATCCCACACGGGCGCAGGGTCGATGTCTTGGTGAGTTGGCGAAACAGGCCATTGCTGGTGGAGTGACTTTCCTGCAACTGCGCGACAAGGACGGGACGACCCGGAATATGGTTGAAACCGCCCGTCAGATACTCGCAGTCTCAAAGCCACATGGCGTGCCGCTGGTGATCAATGACCGCGTCGATGTTGCTCTTGCCTCCGGTGCAGACGGCGTTCACGTCGGCGGTGATGATATGATGCCTGCAGACGTGCGCCATCTTATGGGGAGTGATGCCATCGTCGGCGTTACCATACATTCGACCGAAGAGGCTGACGGCGCGCCGGTTGAACTGTCGGATTATTACGGCGTCGGCGGCATTTATGTGACCGCGAGCAAGAACAACCCAAATCCGCCGATTGGAATTGCAGGTTACGAGAAAATTGCCGCCGTCTTGCGGGAGCGTCACACTGATTGTCCAATTGTCGCCATTGCCGGCATTGATGCCAGTAATGCTGGGCCGGTGATTGCTGCGGGCGCGGATGGTGTGGCGGTGATATCGGCTCTTTTCATGGCAGACGATGTCACTCGGGCGGCAGCAGACCTTGTGTCGATAGTTGCGGGCGCGCGCGGGGAGGCGGCATGAAAAAACCACCGATAGCGCTTACAATCGCAGGTTCTGATTCCGGCGGCGGTGCAGGTATTCAGGCCGACCTGAAGACCTTCTCAGCACTCGGCGCCTATGGTTGTTCGGTCATTACGGCCCTCACGGCGCAGAACACCCGGTCGGTGGATGGTGTCTTTGAGGTTCCTGCGGACTTTGTCACTGCCCAGATTGATAGTGTGTTTTCAGACATTGCGGTTGATGCAGTGAAGATTGGCATGCTGGGAAACGCGGATGTCATCAGTGCGGTAGCGGAAGGTATTTCCCGGCATAAGCCGCGCCATGTGGTCCTTGATCCGGTTATGGTGGCCAAATCAGGTGACCGCCTGCTGCGCGATGATGCGGTTGCGGCTCTTCGCCGGTTTCTCTTGCCCCTGGCAACCGTTGTCACGCCAAACCTTCCCGAAGCCGCAGAGCTCCTCGATATCGAGGAAAGCACGCTTTCGCGAGACAATATGGCGGAGACCGCGCGCTTGCTGCGGGCCCTTGGCGCGGATGCAGTGTTGCTGAAAGGCGGTCATCTCGCCGGTGGAGATGCGCCGGACATCCTCGTCGATGCGCAGGGTGAGGCCTCGTTTGATGCCGCCCGCATTGACACGCCCAACACGCATGGCACCGGCTGCACCTTGTCGTCCGCCATTGCGGCAAATCTCGCCTGCGGCATGGACCTTCGTGAAGCGGTTGCCGGGGCAAAGCACTACATCACCGATGCCATTCGCGCCGGAGCCGATCTTTCCATCGGTTCAGGGCACGGACCGGTCCATCACTTCCACGCAATCTGGAACTAAGAAGAAAACGGAAAAGATTTCCGTGTTGCGCCTTACCACCACTGGCCCGTCACCCGTGAAGATCAGCTACAGAGTGAGTGGCTAGATACTCAACGAAGTATGCGCCTCCAGGTCGTGGAGGATTGCTTTGGTCTGTCGGCAGTCTGCAAGCCCGGGTTTGCAGATGAAGTGCAGTGCAGGAGGGGTGAACTTGCCGATTGAGGAAGCTGGGATTGTCAGCGAGGTGAGCTTCCCGTAAGGGCCGCCTGCAAGTCGTACCAGGCAGTCAATTTCATTGTTCCAGACCATCTCAATATCGTTGGTACAGACTGAATCCCGCACATAATCTTTCAGGCTATCGCGATTTTTGGGCCAATTCGGTGGCAGGATTTCCGCAGCTTTGGAACAGATACCGACATTGAACTTCTTGCTGTTGATCGTGGGAGCAATGGCTTCAGTGGCGGCTGTCAGATCCTCAAACACTTGGGAGATTCGGGGTAGATAAGCTTCTCCCTCAGGTGTCAAAAGCAACCCGTGCGGCAATCTGCGGAACATGGCTACGCCAAGAGAAATCTCCAGTTTCTTGACCTGCTGGCTGATCGCCCCTGCCGTGACGCCCAGCTCTGTGGCAGCCGTCTTGAAACTCAAATGCCGGGCTGCAGCTTCGAAGGCGCGCAATGTGTTCAGTGTCGGAAGTCTGTAGGTCATCTTTTTCTCCAGGATGCACAGTTACAGCAACGCATGCTGTCGGGAGACTCAGTAATTCTATCCCTGTAGCTGAGATATTTTGGTTTGAGCGATTGTCATCCTCGAAGATAGCCTCCGGCACGATCTCAATTAAGCGAAAGAGTGCCACCATGAATCTAGAGCATATCAATGCACAAGAGGCCCACAACCTGAAGAGCGGATACTCTCAGGCTGTGGCCGTGTCGGGTGTTGAGCGTACAGTTTATGTGAGCGGGCAGATCCCGGTGCGGCAAGACGGGACAGTACCTGATAGTTTTACGGAACAAGCAGAACAGGCATGGGCGAACATCGAAGCACAGCTCAAAGCAGCAGGCATGGATTTGGGCAACATCGTCCGGCATACGACCTATCTGTCAGATCGAAGGTATCGCGCGGAAAATTCTGAGGTGCGACGGAGGGTTTTGGGAGAATTTCAACCCGCCCTGACAGTGATCATCGCCGGCATCTTTGACGAAGCGTGGTTGCTTGAGATTGAAGCGATTGCGGTCGCGTAGGCGTTTCCTCATTTTCAATGAAAAAACCGGCGT
>JAJFHB010000064.1 GCA_021775795.1 Hyphomicrobiales bacterium
GCTTGGCGTCACCATGACGGAAATTATCAAATCCGACCGCAGCTAACCGTTGTGGCGATAGAAATTGGGAAACGGGAGTCCGGGACATGAGATTGTTGATCGTCGGCACGCTGAAGGGGCAGTTGTCCACTGCAACCAAGATGGCAATGGAACGCGGCGCCAAGGTCACACATGCCTATGAGATCGAGCAGGCTCTGAATATATTGCGTTCCGGCAAGGGCGCTGACCTTCTTATGGTCGATGTAACCCTCGATATCGCCTTGCTCATCGGCAGCCTTCAAAATGAGCGTATCCACGTGCCCGTGGCGGCCTGTGGTGTTGAGAATGACGCCAATGCTGCGGTCGCTGCAATCCGTGCAGGCGCCAAGGAATACATTCCCCTGCCCCCGAATGCGGATGTGATCGCCGCTGTTCTTGAGGCTGTCGCCAGCGATTCCCACGCCATGATCTACAGCGATCCGGCAATGGCGAAAGTTGTGGATCTTGCCAACCAGGTCGCCGGCTCAGATGCCAGCATTTTGATCACAGGGGAAAGTGGAACCGGCAAGGAAGTGCTTGCCCGTCATTTGCACCGCAAATCATTGCGCGCCGACAAACCGTTCATTTCCATAAACTGCGCTGCAATTCCGGAAAACCTCCTGGAATCTGAACTTTTCGGACATGAAAAAGGATCATTCACCGGTGCAATCGCCCGGCGTATCGGCAAGTTTGAAGAAGCCAACGGCGGCACTCTTCTTCTTGATGAAATCAGTGAAATGGATGTGCGGCTGCAGGCCAAACTGCTTCGTGCCCTGCAGGAGCGTGTTATTGACCGGGTCGGCGGCACCAAGCCTGTGGCAGTAAACCTGCGCGTCATCGCAACGTCGAACCGCAATCTTGCACAGGCTGTTGCAGAGAAATCTTTCCGCGAAGACCTGCTTTACCGTCTCAATGTGGTGAACCTGCAGGTTCCGCCCCTGCGCCAGCGACCCTCCGACATCCTTGCCCTGGCGGAGCATTTTGCTGACAAATATTCACGTGCAAACGGTGTTCCCCTGCGACGTCTGTCAGAAGAAGCAGTGCGCCAGCTGACCTCTGCCAACTGGCCAGGCAACGTGAGGGAACTTGAGAACACTCTGCACCGCGCGGTTCTGCTGAGTTCGGGAGAAGCCATCGGCATTGAAGCCCTGCGTGCACCGGACGGCAGCCGCCTTGACGACATCATTGCGCTTGGGGCCTCAAATCCGGCTTCCGCTGCCGCCGCTGCGGCTGAAAGCGTTACCCGCAGCCTCGTCGGGCAAACCGTCGCCGAAGTTGAGCGCGACCTCATATTGCAGACACTGGATCATTGCATCGGCAACAGGACCCACGCGGCAAACATTCTGGGCATTTCCATTCGCACGCTGCGAAACAAACTTCGGCAATACAACCATGACGGCGTCGAAGTCCCCGAACCTGGCGAACAGCGCCGCCTGGCTGGTTGAGTTGCTACAGATCAAAGAAAGAGGCCGGTGAATGAGTGACGCCTCTTCACCCGGCACCTCGCCACCAACCCCTGGCGGGCCTGGCGGTGGCTCCCTGTCTTCAGTGTTTGGGCAGTTCAACGCAAAGGACTTTCTGAGCCGGCCCGATCTCGGGCTGGCGATTGGCGTAATGGTCATCCTCGTGGTGCTTATTATGCCAATGCCGGCAATGCTGCTGGACCTCTTGCTGGCCATTTCGATTACATTTGCCATCCTGGTGCTGATGACATCCCTGTTCATCCACCGGCCTCTGGAATTTTCTTCTTTCCCGACCATCCTCCTGATTGCCACGATGATGCGCCTGTCGCTCAACCTGGCCTCGACGCGCCTCATTCTCTCCGACGGGCATGAGGGCCCTCACGCTGCGGGGCGGGTGATCGAGGCCTTTGGCAACTTTGTCATGCAGGGCAATTTTGTCATCGGCATCATCGTCTTCGCCATCCTCGTGCTGGTCAATTTTATCGTCATCACCAAGGGTTCAGGTCGTATCGCCGAGGTTGCCGCCCGCTTTACGCTTGATGCCATGCCTGGCAAGCAAATGGCCATTGATGCGGATCTTTCCGCCGGCCTCATTGATGAAGTGGAGGCGCGCACACGGCGTAGCGATCTTGAAAGCGAATCGTCCTTTTTCGGCGCCATGGATGGCGCTTCAAAATTCGTTCGCGGTGATGCCATCGCCGGTCTGCTCATCACCTTTATCAACGTTATTGGCGGCATGATCATTGGTATGGGACAGCAGGGTCTGTCCATGACCGAAGCTGCTGAAACCTATACGCTGCTCACTGTCGGCGACGGCCTCGTCTCTCAAATTCCAGCACTTGTTGTGTCAACCGCAGCCGGCCTTCTCGTCTCAAAGGCCGGCGTTGACGGCGCCGCCGACAAAGCTCTGTTCGGCCAGCTCTCCGGATACCCGAAAGCCCTCGGCATGTCTGCATTTGTCATGGCGGTCATGGCCCTGTTGCCGGGAGTGCCGCTTGTCCCGTTCATGGCTCTTGCCGGTATCACTGGCGGGCTGGCCTTTACAACGGGGCGCAATCAGGACCGGGAGGAAAGTGCGCAAGTCATGGCGGAGGCTGTCAGTGATGCAGAACAGATACCGACAGAAGAACCCATATCATCCGCGCTGCATCTTGATGAACTCAGACTGGAACTGGGCTATGGCCTGTTGCCATTGATCAACGATGGCGCCGGCGATCAATTGACAGATCAGATAAAAGCCTTGCGGCGTCAGCTTGCAAGCGACATGGGCTTCGTCATGCCGTCGGTACGCATACTCGACAACATGCAACTTGATGCCAACCGTTACACCGTGAAGGTCAAGGAAGTGGATGCCGGCGTTGGAGACGTCTTTGTGGGCCAGTTCATGGCCATGGATCCTCACGGGCAGCAGGTTGATCTTCCTGGCAGCCACACCGTTGAACCGACGTTCGGCCTGCCCGCCACCTGGATCGATGGTTCGCTGCGCGAAGAAGCCGCCTTCAAGGGCTATACGGTGGTCGACCCTGCAACCGTTATTTCGACCCACCTGACCGAAATTCTGAAAGGCAATATGGCTGAGCTTCTGTCATATGCAGAGGTACAGAAACTGCTCGACGAGTTGCCAAGCGAACATCAAAAACTGATCGATGACATTGTCCCGAGCCAGATTTCTGTGACCGGTATTCAGCGCATTCTTCAATCGCTGCTGACGGAACGCATTTCCATTCGCGATCTTGCGACAATTCTCGAAGGCATCGCTGAAGCCACAACCTTTACCCAGAACACCACTCAACTCACCGAGCACGTGCGCAGCAGGATCAGTCGGCAGATCTGCTCCACCAATGTCGGGCCAAATGGCTATATCGCCTTGCTGCCAATGTCGCCTCAGTGGGAGCAGAAATTCGCTGAAGCGCTGGTTGGCAATGGTGATGAAAAACAACTCGCCATGGCGCCGAGTGAATTGCAGGATTTCATCACCAACGTGCGCGAACGCTTTGAAGAAGCAGCGCATGAAGGCGAAGTGCCGGTGTTGATGACAAGTCCGATGATCCGCCCTTATGTGCGCTCGATCATCGAACGGTTCCGCCCCCAGACTGTAATCCTTTCACAGGCAGAAATTCACCCACAAGCCAAACTCAAGACGATCGGCCAGATCTAGATCGCGGCTCCGTTCGTTTCATGCTCGCACGGAACCGATTGACCAGATTGGGAACCGGTGCTCTATAACGCTCGCCAATACCCCCTTCGTCAAAGAAAAGGAAAACAAGGGCGTGAACCGCCAACTGCGCAGAAAGAAAGCCAAACTGAAGCCTGCCAAGGGTGTGCGTTCGGCCGCGACCAACGCACAGGTGGCGGTAACGATCGAGGCAATAGAGAACCTGTTCCGGCGCGGCCGACTGGATGAAGCTCTGCAGGCTGCACTTGCTGCTGTTGAGGCCAGTCCGGAGCAGCGAGATTTCCATCGAAGTGTTGGCGTTATACAACAGGCCATGGGCCGCTTCGAACAAGCGCTTTCCGCCTATGCGGAGGCTCTGGCGATCGATCCCCGATACCTGCAGGTGCTCGTCAACACAGCCATTTGTTACCGTGAACTCAAGCAACCTTCAGCCGCTCTCGAAACGCTCACCACGGCGGTGAGCCTGGCGCCGGATTCACTGCATGCCCGCTACAACAGAGCCCTTGTCTACGCCGATCTCAAGCGCATAGAAGAAGCGGTCTCAGACCTGCGCGCCGCCATCAAGATCAAGCCTGCGTTCGCAGATGCACATTATCAACTCGCGTTCCTGCTCGAACTTCTCGAAGACTATGACGCTGCCGTGGAGCACTACAGACAAGCAGCGCTGCACAATCCGATGTCATCTGAAATTCAGATGTCCCTGGGCTCATGCCTTCAGGTTATGGGGCGCTTTGAAGATGCCGCACAGCACCTGAACAAAGCCATTGCCATTCGCCCCGCCATCGGCCGCGCCCATTATATGCTCGCCTATTCAGACGAAGCCGTGTTTGACGACGACACCCGCACCAAGGTGCAGCGCCTGGCAGGCGATCCCGGTGCTACAGCGGAAGACCGCATATTCCTGAACTTTGCTGCCGCCCGTCTGCACGAAAAGGCTGGAGACTATGAGAGTGCCTTTGGCCATTATGAAGCAGGCAACCAATTGCG
>JAJFHB010000631.1 GCA_021775795.1 Hyphomicrobiales bacterium
TTATTGTCGACAAGGAGCCAATGGGCCTTCATGGCGAAATAGAAGAAACGCTCGCCTTGATGAAAGAGCGTGGCACGACCCTCATCCTCGGTTTGCGCGATGTCATGGATTCGCCGGAAAAGCTGAAGGAAGAGTGGGCGAAAAAGCAAATGCTCGAAAAGATTGAGCAATATTACGATGAGATCTGGGTCTATGGCACACCGGGATTTTATGATCCGCTTACCGGGCTCGATGCATCCGACACGCTGCGCTCGCGGACAAACTTCACAGGCTTTCTCAAACGCCACGTGCCGATATCGCAGGTTCCGGTCTCGCTGCCCTTTACCAATCCCTACATCCTTGTCACCACCGGTGGCGGTGGTGACGGTGAATCGATGATTGACTGGGTGCTGAGCGCCTACGAGCACGACAAAAATCTACCCTATCCAGCACTCCTCGTGCTTGGGCCGTTCATGCCGGTCGAAACAAGAGAGCGGTTCAAGCGCCGCGGTGAGGTTCTCGCCGGTGTGCATGTTCTGGAATTTGACAACCGTATGGAATCCCTGATGGCAGGTGCTGTGGGTGTTGTGGCCATGGGCGGTTACAATACGTTTTGTGAAATTCTGTCGTTCGATAAGAGGGCCATCATTGTCCCTCGCACATCACCGCGCGAAGAGCAGTTGATACGGGCCTGCCGTGCCGAAGATCTTGGGCTGGTTGGCGTTATGCGGCCGGAAGATGCGAAAGATGCAGACGCAATGGCGACAGCACTTCGGGAACTTCCAATGCGTCCACTACCTTCCGCTGCAAGAATCCCTCACCTGATGGAAGGTTTCGACGTGATCGGCGAATCGGTCGAAAAACATATGGCAGGGCGGGCGCGCCCAAAACTTACAGTGATCAAAGGTCAGGCCTGATAGCGCTGTTGCCTTTTGTGATAGTGAATGGGTTACAGATGCGTTTTGGTATCTGAACGGGCCCAGGAGTATCCATTGCAAGCTCCCATCATTTTCGTGCTCAAGGGCTATCCGCGGCTTTCAGAGACATTCATCGCCCAGGAGATCCTGGCGTTGGAGCGTGCTGGCCTGGACATTCGCATTGTCTCACTGCGCCATCCCACCGATAAAAATGTGCATCCCATCAATAGCGAAATAACGGCGCCTGTTCTCTATCTGCCGGAGTATCTGCGCGATGAGCCCAGGCGTGTGCTGAACGCCTGGCGGACGGCGCGGCAACTTCCAGGTTACAAGCAGGCTTTCCGGTCCTGGCTACGTGATCTGCGTCGGGATCTGACTGTCAATCGGGTGCGCCGGTTTGGCCAGGCACTTGTGCTTGCAACCGAAATGCCCGGTGATACCGGGCATCTTCACGCCCACTTTCTTCATACGCCGGCATCGGTGTGTCGATATGCAGCCATCATGCACAGCCTGCCCTGGACATGTTCAGCCCATGCCAAGGACATCTGGACATCCCCTGACTGGGAGTTGTCAGAGAAGCTCGACACAGCGGAATGGACCGTTACCTGCACGCAGTTTGGGGCAGAGCATCTGGCAAAACTGGCAAAACGGGATGATGCGGTTCATCTGGTTTATCACGGCCTGGATCTTTCACGTTTTGACACGCCAAAAGCTGCGCGCCTTGCCCTCGATGGTGGTTCGCCGGAAACAGCCACCCAGCTTCTAACAGTTGGCCGGGCGGTACCGAAGAAAGGCCTCGACATCTTGCTTACGGCTCTGGCTGCACTCCCCGATGATCTGCACTGGCGTTGGCATCACGTCGGCGGCGGCGAACTGCTACCTGATCTTCAGGCACAGGCAGCAGAACTGGGAATTGGGGATCGCATTGTCTGGCATGGCAGCAAACCGCAGGATTTTGTTTTGCAGCTCTATCGTGACTGCGATGCATTTGTGTTGCCGTGCCGGGTTTCCGATGATGGTGATCGGGATGGACTGCCCAATGTTTTGATGGAAGCGTCAAGCCAGGGGCTCGTGTGCGTTTCGACACCCATTTCCGGCGTTCCCGAACTTGTTCACGATGGTGAAACAGGATTGCTGGTGCCGTCGGAGGATGCCGGTGCGCTAAGCAGTGTCCTGGCGTCTGTAATCACGCAACCTGATTTGCGGGAGAGAATTGGCAAGGCGGCTGAAGCACGTGTGCGGCACGAGTTTGATCATACAAGTGGCATTGATCGCCTGTTGGACCTGTTCGCGAAACCAAGTGAAGTTTCAGAACGACGGAAAGCATCCTAAATGACGCGGCGTGTTCTGTTTTACGTTCAGCACATACTGGGCATTGGTCATGTTGCAAGGGCAGCGCGCATCGTTGCCGCCATGAGTGCAGAAGGCATTGATGTGACCGTTGTTCAGGGCGGGGTTGCTGTGGATGGCATGGATTGGGGGGGCGCGCGGCTTGAGTATTTGCCTGCAATCAAAGCCGGCACGGGAGGTTACGCCGACCTAGTCGACGAGGCCGGTGCGCCGGTATCAGACGATTTGCGGAAGGCGCGGCGTGAGAAGTTGCTGGCTTTGTGTCACGACGCCAATCCGGACGTCATCATAACGGAAGCCTTTCCGTTCGGCCGGCGGGCCATGCGATTTGAATTGCTTCCTATGCTGGATGAAATGAAAGCGCGGAAAAACCCACCGCTGATCGCGTGCTCAATTCGCGACATTCTGCACGAAAACCGGAAGCCGGAGCTGAATGAAAAGACGCTGCGTCTTATTGATGAGTATTTTGATTTCATCTTGGTTCACGGCGACCCCGAGTTTATTTCGGTCGGGGACAGCTTTCCACTTGCAGAGAGAATTGCAGACAAAACCCTCCATACAGGCATCGTTGCGCCAAACGACCGAACAGACCTGGAGGGTGCAGCGTTTGACATCGTGGTTTCTGCAGGTGGAGGCGCGGTGGGTGAAGCGCTCCTTGTGGCCGCAGCGCAGGCTCTGAAGGCTCCTGTGTTTGAAAACATGAGTGCCTGTCTTGTCACGGGCCCCAATCTTCCTGGAGAGACACTGGAGACGCTGCGCGACACTGCCCCGCAAACGGTTGAAATTATCCGCTTTAGAGAAGACTTCCCGGCTTTGCTGGCGGCGGCAAAGCTTTCAGTTTCCCAGTGCGGATACAACACATCTGCGGATGTATTGAGGGCGCGCTGCCGCTCCGTTTTCGTTCCAAGTGCCTATCAGGGCGAAACAGAACAAACACGGCGGGCATTTGCGCTCAAGGAACGGGGGGTTGCCGAGGTGGTCGAGGAATCCGAACTCAACAAACACAGTTTGATGCAAGCAATGGTATCAGCACTTGCGGGGCCGCCGCCGGACCCTGAACGGTTGCCGAAAATTGACGGCGCTGAAGTCTGCGCGCGCCTTGTTGCGAAAATGAGCCGGGAGACAAACAATGCCGTGGCATGAGCTGGACGGAGAACTTGACCTCTGGCTCAACGCCGGTCTCGTTGCGTCCATGTGGGTGCGTGATGATGATGCGCAAACTGCCAGTCCGGCGTTGGAAAGATTGACGGATACCTGTGGCGAGGTTGATGTGCCGCTTGCTCTTGCTGTCATTCCCAGCGGCGCGGATGAGAGCCTTGCCAAACTGGTTGGCCGGTCTCCGCAGACCCAGGTGCTCCAACACGGCTGGAGCCATACAAACCACGCCGGTCCAGAAGAAAAGAAGACGGAGCTCGGCGACCACAGACCTTTCCCTGTTGTCTTTGGCGAACTGCGGGAAGGACGGGAGAAACTGGAGCATCTATTTGCCGGAGACTTTGTGCCTGCTGTTGCACCACCGTGGAACCGTATTGGCCAAGAGGTCGCGGGCAGGCTTGCCGCTCAGGGCTATGCAGGGCTTTCAACATTTGGGTCGAGAGCACGGACGGGAAGTGCACCCGGTTTGGTTCAGGTGAACACCCATGTGGACATCATCGACTGGCGGGGCACGCGAGGCTATCGCGGAGATGTCGATGTCGTCGCCCAGGCGTTGGCTCATTTACGGGCGCGGCGGCTTGGTGAGACAGACAGGGACGAAGCAACCGGCCTCATTACGCACCATCTGGTTCACGATGATGGTTGCTGGCGGTTCATTTCGGATTTTCTGCAGCGTTACGCAAATCATGCAGCCGTGCGTTGGCCACCGGCGTCCGCGATATTCGCACCCCAGACCGTTTCAGGCTGACGCCGTCGACATGGCGTCGCGGATATCCTGAGGCGTGGCGAGAAGTTGTGCCACGGCGCAGTGCAGGCCGTGAGCCTGCGGTGCGAGGGCAAGGGCTGTTTTCAGAGCTGCGCCAGCATCCGCAAAGCGAAACCGCTCAGCGACAATGTCAGCAAGATTTGAGAGCACGGCCCGTTGGTTCAGGTTATCTGAGCGCGGAAGGTCAGAGGCCGCGTTGTCGGCTTTGAATTTATCCTGGCGCAGAGCAATCGATACCAGGGTGGAAAACTCCCGTGACCGAGGTGGCAGCAATGCGGCTGCCGCTTCAAATGCGGCCAGGGCTTTACCGCTGTTTCCTTGCTTTTGATGGCCAACACCCAGTCCCAATTTGAATAGTGGTCGGTATGGATCCGCGGCAATGGCACGTTCATATGCCTCTGTAATCTCATCCGTTCTGCCACTTCGCGATAGCAGGTCAGCGCGCTGCTCGCAGGCATCTGCGTTCTGGGGTGCGCTGGAATGGGCCTCCTCAATGGTCAAGAGAGCGCCGGACAGATCACCGCCGGCGCGCTGCAGGTCTGCCTTCAGCTGCAGTGCATAACAATTGTGTTCACTTAGCGCAGACGCCGCGGAAATCTGCTGCAAGGCGCGAGCCTTGTCGCCCGCCTTCACGGCAGAAAGGCTTTCCAGATAGGTTTCCATGAATGCATCTGATGCGGGGTGCGCAGGGTGACGGGAAAAGACGAAAACATTGTCGGTGATCAGTTCGGCATCAGGGTGCAATCCCTGGTTTACAAGATTTGAGATGAGTGCGGCGCACTTGTCGTCATCGCCCAGCGACAGGTGAAGTTCCAGGGAGAGCTTTTCAATGCCGCTCAGATCTGCTGCTGCCAACAGATCGAATTCACCGCCCTCAATGTCGATGATCAGGCAAGTTGCCTGGTGTTTTGCGATCGCGTCTTCCAGTGTCGCCGTTGCAATCTCGACTGGTTGCATGTCATCGCGATGGGGAAGCAGTGAAGACGACAGGAAGTAGGGTGTTTTGTAAAATGTAATGGTGTTTGCAGATTTTGTGCGCTCGGGCAGCAACACCGTGTTGGAGGCAGTAATCTCTGCATTGTTTGTTGCGAAATTCTGGCGCGCCTCTGCCACCATGTCGGGGTTGGCGTCGTAGCAGAACACGTTGGATGCCGGCAGCCTCTGAGATGCGGCCAGAGCAATGACGCCAAGTGCAGAGCCCAGTTCGAGAACCCTGTCGTTCGGCTCAAGCAGGGTTTTCAGGAGCTGGCGTTCGTTCTTTTCATAATGCCGCCGCAGCAACGCCCGAACAATCTTGGCGGGCCAGTTTTCCATGTCGATGGCGATGGAAAACCCGCCGAAGTCAATACGATCCTGCTCCATCATGGAATTGGGCGTCACCGACGGCCAATGAGCATGAAGCGGGTGTATTTTTTGAGCGGAAGCTCACCGGCGTAGTCGACCTGCGAGAGCTTTGCCTGAGCCTGGAACATTTCCAGGTTTTCCGCGCAACTAACGTGATCCGGCTCTCCAAAATAGTCATTTGACTGCAACGCCAGCAACGTACCTTCAGGGATCTTCGAAAACCATTCGTCAAAATCGTGGAGGTGCTCACAGCTTGTGTTGACTATGAGGTCGGGACACTCGCCCATGTAGTCCAGTTCCAGCATATCCCCGGTTTTTGCGGCAAAATTTCCTGTGCTGAATTGCTCCCGGTTGAGGCATTCGGCGACCTGTACACAGTCATCGTCGATATCGAAGCTTGTGAGTGTCGTGCACGTCATACGCTGATCGGCGTGCATAAGCGCTGACAGGACACCATACCAGCCCCCCAGTATCCAGACCTTCTCGAAGGTACCGCCATTGGTTTCAACGAGCTTGTCGACCAGCCATTTTTTACAGGCGATCTGTTTGCGGTTCAGCGCATGAGCAAGGTCGGGACGCTGAAACTTTTGCGCCGTGCGGGCAATGTTCAAGACAAACGGGCTGTCAAAATAGACCGAAAGGCCCCGAAGAATGTCAGGGTAGAATTCTTCGTCCAAAGGGGTGAACTGATCCATCTGCTCTGCGTTTGCCTGTTAATGTGCGTGACTGCATTATATGGGCGCGGGAGCCGCTGTACCCAAGGTGCTCACGTTATTGTTAGCCGCACCAGCGGCAAGGGCTGAAGAAACAGTCGCTACGCCGTACCCCTGCTGCCCCGATGAGGGCATATCCACAGCCAATCCGAGGTTTCATAACCGATTTCCTCGACCAGCGAAAGCGGCCTGCCACAACGTGAGGTGATCTAGCCGTTGACACGAGTGCTCTGATTGCGATTGCCTGTGGCCTGATGAACGGGACGCAGAAACCAGAATCCTGGCTTTATCCAACCCGGCGCGGTCTTTATTGCTGCGCTGGTGATTTTTACATTGATCCCACAACCGCCGTTGATCGGGCCGTTGTCACACACGGGCACGGCGATCACGCGCGACCCGGCAACCGGCATGTGCTGGCCACCCCGGAGACCATAGAAATCATGAAAACCCGATACGGGCCAGACGCTGGAGGTGTGCTGCAGAAAACTGCCCTCGGGGAGCACGTGCGCGAGGGCGAAGTATCGGTTTCATTTGCACCTGCGGGTCATGTGCTCGGCAGTGCTCAGGTGGTGCTTGAGTACAAAGGCCAGAAGGT
>JAJFHB010000632.1 GCA_021775795.1 Hyphomicrobiales bacterium
AAGGCTACAGGCTTTCCGATACCTGGCCACGTTACGGGAAGAAGTGACGCGCTGGTGAGCGTGTTCACAATCGCGCTGGCACCGGGCCCGTTCTGAATCCACCTATGGCATACTGCCGCCACGATAAACTGAACACGAGGATGGATGATGGAAAAGGTATTGGGCATTGGTGGTTTGTTTTTTCGCGCTCGCGACCCGCAGGGCCTGGCTGCCTGGTATGAAACCCATCTGGGGGTCGCGCCTGTGCCCCAGGACTATGACACTCCAGCCTGGCGTCAATCCGGTGGCACTACGGTCTTTGCCCCGTTCGATGCGGGCACCGATTATTTTGGCGCTCCGGAGCAGCAATGGATGATCAACTTTCGCGTCCGCAGTCTGGATGCCTTCGTCGCTCAACTCGGTGCTGCGGGTATCGAGGTTGAAGTGGACGCTGAGACCTATCCCAACGGGCGTTTCGCGAGACTGGCTGATCCTGAAGGAAATCCCATTCAGTTGTGGGAACCGGCCGAGGCGGACCAAAAGACAGAGGAAGGAGCTTGAGTTCATGGCATTCGACGAGCTTTGTGCCGAGCGTTTCCGCAACGTGCTGCAAGGGCAGGCAGGTCTATCCGAAAAGAAAATGATGGGCGGCATTTGCTTCCTGCAGAACGGCAACATGATCGGCGGTGTTGACCAGACGAAAGAGGGTGTCGACCGCTTCATGTTTCGCGTTGGCAAGGATAATGATGACGAAGCGCAAGGGCGGCCCGGCGCGAATGCGATGTTTCAGGGTGGTCGCCGCATGACAGGCTTTTATTTCGTTGGGTGTGAAGAGTGCGATGAGGGTTTGCTAAAAGACTGGATGGCGCTCGCACTCAGTTTCGTGACACCGCTTCCGCCGAAAAAACCAAGAAAAGCAAAAGCCAAATGACTGCTGCCGCAGATTTCTCTTTTCCGCGCGAGCTCGTTACCTTCTTGCAGGATCTGAGCGCGAACAACTCCCGCGATTGGTTCAAGGCCAACAAAGCGACCTATGAGCAGGCTTACAAGGCATCGGCGGCAGCTTTTTGCGGGCTCATGTCGGCGGAACTTGAGAAGCTGAGCGGTACACCGCATTCCTCAAAGATATTCCGCATCAATCGTGACGTGCGTTTTGCCAAGGACAAGACGCCTTACAATACGCATTTGCACATTTCGTTTTTCCAGCAAAACCCTACGGCTTTGACGCCCCATTGGTTCTTCGGACTGCAGGTTGACAGCGTGACAGTGGGCGCCGGCATATTTGCTTTCGACACGAATGATCTGGAGCGTTATCGCCAACAGGTAGCTGGCGCGCGCGGCAATGAACTGGCGGATCTGCTGGCAACGCTTGCCAGCCGAGGTGTGCGGATGGATGAGCCTGAACTGAAACGCGTTCCAGCAGGATATCCTGCCGACCATCCAAACGGCATGCTTCTGCGCCGAAAAGGTCTTGCCGTATGGCGTGATCTGGGGGGCAGTGAGGTCGCCACGCAACGCAACATCGTTGAGACGGTGCGGACGTCATTGGAAGAACTCAAGCCTGTTTGTAATTGGCTGCAGAAACTCGAAGCCTGAGGCGGTCTGCTCTACTCCTGGTTCAGTCCCAGCTCTTTCTGCTTCTTCTTGCTGAAACCAAGCGAGACGATACGGTGGGATTCGCGCAAATAGTCTTTCAGATCGGCGTCGCTCAGCCCTGGTTCTTTATAATGCTGGATCCATTTCATGCCGCGGGAGGCAAGGTAAGGAGCCGGGCGCAATCCCGGTTGTTCACGCAATATTTCATAAGAGAGTTCGCTGGTCTTGAAGGTGAACGCCGGTTGATCATCTGCCCAGCCCCCGATGGCAAACACCTTGTCAGCGACCTTCCAGACATGAGAGCCGCCCCACTGGATCGGATGTGAAGTGACCGGAAGAGAGCCGCAGAATTCGTTGTACTCATCATAGGTCAATTGCCTGTTCCCTCATTCAACTGTCAGCGTCTGCGCGCAGCCAAGCCGCCTGCAGTGTCTATTGTACTGTAGATGCCAGTTTCTGGCAGGAGAAGCCAACATCGCTTCACAACAGCTCTGCACAATCAAGATCTTCAAAGTTCAGAAACAACCGTTCGATGTGTGACCACCAAACGGATGGGCTGGCACCCATTTCGTGTTGAAACGCGGGGATGATGAAATTTCGGAGGTGGGCCAGACGGTAGTCTTCTAGAAGCTGCTCCCAACTCCAGGTTTCCGCTACACGATCTGGAAGGGCATCGAAGTAGGTACGCAGCAGTTCCCTTTCGTACAGGGCGCGGCGATCCGGATACCAGTGCAAGGCCATCATGTAGGCCAGGTCAATTGAGCTGAAATCGTAAGCCCATTCTTCCCAGTCAATGAAAACGCAGCCGTGCTGGCCTGGGTCCTTCGGAAACATGATGTTACCGAAATGCGCATCTCCGTGGATCAGGGTCAACGGGTCTCCACTCTCAACGCGGGCGGACAGAAGTTCCGGTAGTTGTTTGAGAATAGTGGTCATCAACGCGCATCTTTGCGGAGTGATCCGATCGCCAAGATCATCAAAGAAAACGGGCAGGCGCCGTTCGAGATGTGCTGAAATGTTCCGTTGCCGTTCGTGAATGGCGGGCCGATGTCTTTCCAAGTCTGCTGGCTCTGTAACCCACCAGTGTCCGTGGAGCGCAGCAAGCCTTCTCACTGCCATGCCGCACATCAAAACCGATGGCGGCAAGGGCCAGGCAGGCTGCTCGTGTGTTTCACTCAAATCGTCGAGGAGCAAAGAGGTGATGCCTGTCTTCCCATCTCGGCAGGCATCAAAGCAATTCGTGAGTGGAAGATCGGGTGCAGCCATTTTTTCATAGAAAGAAAACTCATCAGGCGGAATGTCTGGAAAACGCTCGTCAGGCGCCGCGATTTTCACAAACAGGTGGTGAGGCGCAGTGGGCGTTGCGTCTTTGCTGTAGTCAATTTTCAGGCGTGCCGTGTGGGCGATGTTCCACATTGGGCCCACTTCTGCGGACACAGATACGACGGATCCGGATGCCAGAACATTTCCAGCAT
>JAJFHB010000633.1 GCA_021775795.1 Hyphomicrobiales bacterium
GGATGCCCTGAAGTCGCTATCTATTCCGGTTGTCGAGGTTCATTTGTCCAACGTCTTTGCCCGTGAGGCCTTTCGGCACAACAGCTATGTTTCCCTTGCAGCTACAGGTGTGATATGTGGCTTCGGTGAAGCTGGCTACAGGCTGGCTCTTGATGCGGTCGCATCGTTACTGGATGGTGCGTAAACACAGGCCACACGGAATGACGAAAGCAAAAAAGAGCGTGGATGAAGATCTCATCCGAAACCTCGCCGACCTTCTCAAAGAAACCGAGCTTTGTGAAATCGAGATCGAACAGGACGGGTGGCGAATTCGACTGGCGCGCGGCGGCAGTGTAGGCACAATGGTTGCCGCTCCCCGTGAAGCAGCAGTCCCGGCACCGCATGTTGAAGTCACTGCGGCCGAGCATCCGGGTTCACTAAAATGTCCCATGGTTGGCACGGCCTATCTTGCGGCCACACCAGGAGCTGCGCCCTTCGTGGAAGTTGGCGCCCGGATCACCGAAGGTCAGACGGTGATGATCGTTGAGGCGATGAAGACGATGAACCATATTCCTGCCCCACGATCTGGCACAATCACAGCGATACTTATCGAAAACGGCCAACCGGTCGAGTTCGGTGAGCCGTTGATGATTATCGAATAAACACAGATACCGCCCCGATGTTCGATAAGGTACTCATTGCTAACCGGGGCGAAATTGCTCTCAGGATTCAGCGCGCCTGCCGAGAGATGGGCATTGCAACGGTTGCCATTCACTCAACAGCTGACGAAGACGCCATGCATGTGCGCCTGGCAGACGAAAGCGTCTGCATAGGCCCGCCTTCAGCGCTCGACAGCTATCTGAACATTCCAAGCATATTGGCGGCCTGCGAAATCACTGGCGCCGAGGCTGTTCATCCAGGCTACGGCTTTCTTTCCGAAAACGCCCGGTTTGCAGAAATTCTAGGTGAGCACGGCATAACCTTTATCGGCCCCTCCCCTGAGCATATTCGCCTCATGGGCGACAAGATTATGGCCAAGAAGACGGCCGTGGATCTTGGCTTGCCCGTGGTACCTGGCTCCGACGGCGCGGTGACGGATGGTCTGGAGGCCGCAAAAATAGCCTCTGATATCGGCTATCCTGTGCTGATCAAAGCAGCGTCGGGCGGCGGAGGACGGGGAATGCAGGTGGTGCGTTCAGCAGAAGCCCTTTCAACTGCTGTGCTAACCGCGCAGACGGAAGCGCGAAATGCATTTGGAGACGATGCGGTCTACATCGAGAAATTTCTCGGCACTCCCCGTCACATAGAATTCCAGATCATATCAGACGGTCAGGGTGGCGCCGTGCATCTGGGCGAACGAGATTGTTCCCTGCAGCGCCGGCACCAAAAAGTCTGGGAAGAAGCACTGTCGCCGGCACTCAATGTGGAACAACGGGAGAAGCTAGGCAATCTCGTCGCCAAGGCGATGAGCGACCTTGGCTATCTCGGCGTAGGGACAATCGAGTTCCTATACGAAAACGGTGAGTTTTACTTCATCGAAATGAACACGCGCCTGCAGGTTGAGCATCCGGTGACTGAACTGATCACCGGGCTTGATCTCGTGCAGGAACAGATTCGCATCGCCGATGGTGCTCGCTTGAGTTATGAGCAAAGCGACATCAGCTTTTCCGGGCATGCCATAGAATGCCGCATCAACGCGGAAAACCCGAAGACCTTTACCCCCTCGCCCGGGCTGATCGAAGCCTATCACCCCCCTGGCGGACTGGGTGTGCGGATTGATTCCGGGGTGTATGCCGGATACCGGGTGCCGCCGCATTATGACAGCCTTATAGGCAAGCTCATTGTTTACGGCCGCCACCGCACTGAATGTCTTATGCGCCTGCGTCGCGCACTCGATGAATTCGTGATTGAAGGTATCGAAACCACTATTCCCCTGTTTCAGCAGTTGCTGAAAGAGCCCGATATCATGAACGGCGATTATGACATTCACTGGCTGGAAGAATTCCTCTCCGAGGCGTGAGGAACTCAGCTGTGTCAATGACAGCAATAACCCCGCAGATACTTTTGAAGGCCTATGCGGCCGGCATCTTTCCAATGGCGGAAAACGCTGAGGATGATGCACTTTACTGGATTGACCCAGATAAACGTGGCGTGTTGCCACTCGATGCCTTCCATCTGCCGCGCAGATTGCGCCGCACGCTCCGGGCAAAACGTTACGAAGTTCGAGTTGATAGCAGTTTTGACGCGGTTATCGAGGCCTGTTCAAAGGTTGCACCACGTCGAGACAGCACCTGGATAAACAACAGAATCAAGAGCCTGTACAACCAGTTGTTCGATCTTGGCTTTTGCCATTCCGTCGAGACCTGGCGCGAGGGCAAGCTTGTAGGCGGCCTTTATGGCGTCAGGCTTGGGGGAGCATTCTTCGGTGAGAGTATGTTCTCAACCGAGACCGACGCGAGCAAAATTGCATTGGTTCATCTGGTCGCGCGCCTCAAACACGGCGGCTTCAGCCTGCTCGATACGCAGTTTGTAACGGAGCATCTGTCGCGGTTCGGAACGGTTGAGTTAAGCCGGGATGATTATCACGTCATCCTTGAACGGGCGATCCACAAGGACGCCGATTTTCACTCGTTTGCAGACGATTCAGATTCCGACGCCATCCTGCAGTTGGTAAGCCAAACGTCATAGACGGGATGCTCGACAGCGCTCAGACCGGGGCTGCTTGCAAACATCCATCCGGAGAATATACGCCGGGGTCCGGTGTTGGACTGCAGTTCGTTGATTTCCACGAAAGCAGTTGTGAGCGGTGTTTCCGTTGGAGGTTGCGTGTAACAGACACGCGGTGTCACCTCGAGAACACCAAATACGCGTGA
>JAJFHB010000634.1 GCA_021775795.1 Hyphomicrobiales bacterium
GTCACCGTCCGCATCGGCAGAGCCAGACCCGTCAAGCAGCAAAGCATCATTTGCACCACCAATCCAGACTTCCCGGTCGCCGCCTGCATCAGCCACCGGAGGCGCGTTCACCACAACCATGATCCTGTCAGTGGATGCAGCACAGGCCGAGCCTGAATCATCTTCAACGGTCAACGTCACTTCGTAGGTTCCCGGTTGCGAGAAGGCATGTTCAATTGCGGCCCCCTCACCACTCGTTCCATCGCCAAAGTCCCAGGCCCAACGCTGCAGCGTGCCGTCGGAATCGACGGATGGCGAGCCATCGAATGTCACAGCTTCGCCCGGGCAGGCATGGCGGTCCGGCCCGGCAAGGGCGTGTGGCCGCTCATTCACATGCAAGAGACGTGTGGTGTGCCGCGTTTCCGTGCCGTCTTCGTTGTCGGCCAGCAAGGTGATGTGATAACGCCCGGCGCGGGCATAGGTATGGAGTGCCTCGGAGCCGCTCACTTCAACACCGTCGCCCAGCAGCCAGGTGTAGCTGTCACCGTCAGGTTCATCCGTTCGCCAGGTGACGTGGTCGCCGGTACAGGCAACCAGTGGGCCGAAAACTTCCGGGCCCGCAGGGGCCTTCACCGTGATACGCGCAACGTCTGTCACGATGCTGTTTCCAACGTTTGCATCGTCTGTCACGGTGAGCGAGACATCGTAGGTCCCGGCCTCTCGGAATGTATGGCGAACCTGCATGCCCCGTCCGCCAGCACCGTCAGCAAAATCCCAGGAATAATCAACAATGCCACCGTCACTGTCACGGGAGGCAGAGGCATCAAGTAGAATTTCTTCTCCGACCTCAACCATACGGTCCTCACCGGCATCTGCCATCGGCGGTGCATTGATGACAATCTGATGATTGTCCGAGACCACCCGGCAGGTTTCAACGGAGGCGTCGCTTTCAAGGGTCAGGATAACGTTGTAGGTGCCGGCTTCTGCGAAAGCATGCTCGGCGGTCACTCCGTCCGCGGTTGATCCATCATCGAAATCCCAGCGATAACCGGTAATGTTCCCACTGCCGTATGATGAGCCAGAAGCATCGAATGAAATCGGAACCCCCCGCTCTCCGGTCAAAACCGCGCTAATCAGAGCCAGAGGTGATTCAATCACCGTGACCGTAAATTCATCTGTGGCCGAACTGTTGCAATTACCGATCTGGTCACCTTCGATTGCAAGGGTGACGCCATAGCGGCCCGGTGTTGAATAGGTGTGCACCGGCCGATCACCCGCACCGCCAACACCATCACCGAAGTCCCAGGAAAAGGCGTTCACCACACCGTCCAGGTCAGCGGATCTCGTGCCGTCAAAGAGAACAGGCACGTTGACGCAAGCAGCAATGTCACCTCCCGCATCGGCGACCGGTGCCTGATCGACGCGAACGATAATGCGGTCCGAGTGAAGGGCGTTGGGAAGCCCGGTGCCGTCATCGACCGTAAGGGTCACGGGATAAATGCCGGCAATGCCGTAGTCCTTTACAGGATTGACGATGTCAGACGTCGTGCCGTCGCCGAAGTCCCAGGCATAGGTCAGGACACCGCCGTCTGCATCAAGGGACCCGCTTGCATCAAACAAAACCACATCGTTGGTGCAGGCGCGCTGGCCCAAGCCCGCAACTGCCTGCGGGGCGCGGTTTATGCGGACCGTGATGGCGTCCCTGTCCGTAGCATTGTGGACGCCCGTACCATCGTCAGCCTGCAGAATTACCGGGTAGATGCCGCCGTTCTCATAAGTATGAACGACGCGCAGGCCGGACGCGGTGTTGCCATCGCCGAATTCCCATCTGTAGACAAGAGCATCATTGTCCACGTCGCTCGAACCTGACGCATCAAAGGTAACCGTCAGGTCGGAAGTGTGCAGGTCGATACCGGCATCTGCAACGGGTTCGCTGTTCACGCGGATGACCACAGTGTCAGAGGCGTTCGCGTTTATGGCGCCACTATCGTCGGTCACCGTGAGGACGGCCTCGTAAACACCTGGCGCCCCGAAACTCAGGCTTGCCTTGGCGCTTTCCTGCAGCGTGCTGCCATTTGAAAACTGCCAGTGATGCCGGGTCAGCAGGCCGTCATGATCGAAAGATCCAGAGCCGTCCAGTTCAACCACATCATCGGGTCCGGCAATCACGTCCGGGCCCGCGACCGCCGTCGGCTGGTCGTTGATAAAGACCGTTTTCTCAGTGAAGGTCTCTGCATTCCGCAGACCGCTCTCGTCGCTGACGGAAAGGCGGGCGTGATAGGTGCCGGGGTGCAGATAGGCATGAACAACATCGCGTCCTTCTGCTTGTGTGCCGTCGCCGAACTCCCACAGATAGAGGGCATCAGCACTGTCGGGATCAAAGGAATCGCCGGCGCTGAATTCAAGATCCTCCCCTGGCGCGCCGATAACATCGGCGCCAGCGTTTGCAACCGGCGCCGCATTGACACCGACGAGAAGCTTGTCTTCGGCAGTGGCATTCTGTGTGCCGCTGTCATCCACGACCTTCAAGGTCACCTGATAAGATCCCGGCTCGCGATAGACGTGACGGACCTGCACGCCACTTGCGCTGTTGCCGTCTCCAAAGTCCCACTCGTATAGAGCAATGCCGCCATCGGGGTCGCTTGAGCCGGACGCATCAAAACGCAACTCATCACCAACACCCACATGCTGATCACCGCCGGCGTCTGCAACCGGCTGAGCGTTGATCGTCACAAACTGGTGGGCTTCGATGACGCGGCAGTCAGCGGCTTCAGTATCGCTCTCCAACTGCAGCGTTACCCGGTAAACGCCCGGTTCATCGTAGATATGCTCGACCTGAGCGCCATCACCCTCGGAACCATCTCCGAAAATCCAGTGCCAGTTGAGAAGCTCCCCGGAGGCATATTGCGAACCCGTGCCATCGAAAGAAACCGCGGTTCCCACAGCTGCAGCTGTAGGTGCATCGATCGTGGCCACAGGTGCCAGAAGCACATTCACGAGCACTTCATCGTAGGCGACATTATCGCAACGGCCAAAACGGTCACCCTCGATGGAGAGCACGGTGCGGTATTGCCCCGGACGCGCATAGGAATGAATTGGCCGGTCACCGGCACCGCCAAAGCCATCACCGAAATCCCAAGAGAAGTAGTTCACCACGCCGTCGACATCGCGGGATGCGGTGCCGTCAAACTGAATGTTCATGTTGGTGCAGGCAACAATGGTTGGTCCGGCTTCCGCCACCGGCGCCTGATCGACCCGAACGGTTATGCGATCTGAATGGCCACTATTGGCAAGGCCGGAATCATCCTCAACCGTCAATGTCACCGGATAGGCGCCGGCGATTTCAAAGCGCCTGGTCGGGTCTATGAGTTCCGAGATGGCGCCATCACCGAAATCCCAGTGATAACGAAGTGCACCTCCGTCAGGATCGGCCGATCCGCTGCCATCAAAACTGACAATATCATTCGTGCAGGCATGTATCGTCTCCCCGGCGTTTGCAACAGGAGAGCGGTTGATGCGGATGTCGGTGGTGTCTTTATGTGTGGCGTTGGAAAGCCGGGTGCCATCGTCGACGGTGAGAGTTACAGCGTAGCTGCCCCCGACGTCGTAGGTGTGCGCTGCCCGCAAGCCTTCGCCGCTGTTCCCATCACCGAAATCCCAGTGGTAGGTCAGGCCATCGCCATCCGGATCGGCAGAGGCGGAAGCGTCAAAGAGCAGGTTCAAGCTGGAAGTTTCAGCGTAGTCGCCGGCATCTGCCAGGGGGGCATGGTTTACATAAATGGAAACTTCCGCCTGAGAGATGCTGTTGATCGCATTGGCATCGTCAATAACGGACAGTTGCGCCCGATAGGAGCCGGGTGCATCGAAGGACCGGGTGACAACGGCGCCTTCGACCGGGTTCGAACGGTCGGAAAAATCCCAGCGGTAGAGAATGATATCGCCATCCGTGTCAAACGAACGGCTACCCTCAAAGACGACATCCTCACCCGGTGCCACGCGAACATTGTGACCGGCATCCGCTATCGGCGGTGCGTTGATGAAGACTGTGGTCTCTGAATAGTCAACCGCACCACCATGTCCGGTGTCATCCTCGATCGACAGCCGCACATAATAAGTGCCGGGTTCGTCAAAAGAGTGGACGATCGTTTGTCCGGTTTCCAAGGTACCGTCGCGGAAATCCCAGTGGAAACCCGCCACTGCACCATCCGGGTCCAATGACTGGTCGCCGCTAAAAACAAGGCGTTCGCCGGGTGCGCCGACAACGTCTGCTCCAGCGTCTGCAATTGGCGCTGCATTGACGACGATGGTCGTGGTGTCGCTGTCACTCGCTGATGTCGTGCCGCTATCATCTGTAACCGTCAGGGTGACTTCGTAGGTTCCCGGCTCGCGGTAGACATGCACCGGTCGCGGCCCGATACCTGAGCCACCGTCGCCAAAGTTCCAGGCATAGCGGATAAGGGTTCCATCACTATCGGCAGACCCGGTGCCATCGAAGTCAACCAGGCCAAGCGTTACATGCTGGCTGCTGCCCGCTTCGGCAATCGGTGGCTGGTTTACGAAAACCTTCAGAACATCAGTGTCGGCATCATTTGAGAGGCGCGAGTCGTCCTGTACGCCAAGCGCGACTTCATAGGTTCCTGAAGTGTCGTAGGCATGTTGGGTAACCGGGCCCAGCGCTTTTGCACCATCGCCAAAGCTCCAGTCGAAAACAATAAGATTGCCGTCCGGATCGGCAGATGCACTGCCGTCAAAGGTGATCACTTCACCAATGGCAACGGCAAGGTCGTTACCGGCAAGGGCCACCGGCTGCGCGTTGGGGCGATCAAGAACGGTGACCTGCAGGCCGTCCGCATGCTGATCATTCGCCAGGCCGGAATCATCGGTTATGGTGAGCGTGACGTCATAATTTCCAGGTTTCGGATAAGCGTAGGCCGGCGTTGCTCCTGCAGCACTGGTGCCGTCGCCAAAATCCCACTCAAACGCGATCAGATTGCCATCCGGATCGCTTGAGCCAAGGGCATCGAACTGGATCAGCTCACCAACGATGACACTGACATCATCGCCGGCTTCAGCCAGTGGTGCAGTGTTGGGCGGATCTGTCACCACAACTCTCATGCCGTCGGATGCCTGATCCGTATCGGTGGAGGAGCCATCGAATACGGTCAGCTTGACCTTGTATTCGCCGGGGCTTGCATATGAGTGCAGCGGCGTTGCGCCCTCTGCAGCGCTGCCATCTCCAAAGTCCCATTCATACTGGACAATGTTCCCATCGGCATCGCTGCTGCCCGTGCCGTCGAAGAGGAACAGCTCACCGGCATGAACCGTTATATCTGCCCCCGCATCAGCGTGAGGCGGGTCATTGACGATAATCCTGACCGTCGATGTGTCACTGTCATTTGCAACGCCTGTACCGTCGCTGACAGTCAGGCGGGCAAGATATTCACCAGGCGCATCATAGGCGTGTTCGGCCTGCATCGAGTGAGCCCAATTGCCATCGCCAAAGTTCCAGACATAGGAGAGTTCGGCGCCTTCCGGGTCACTGCTTGCACTGCCGTTCAAGTGGACGGCCTGGCCGGCAGAAACATGTTGCTCAGGACCAGCGTTGGCCAAGGGGCGGGCGTTGACGACAATTGTGATGCTGTCACTCGTTACGGCATTTGAGAGTTCTGAATCATCGCGAACACTCAGGGTCACTTCGTAGATGCCCGCACGGTCGTAGGAGTGCTGTACAATGGCTCCGGCAACTTCCTCGTTGTTGCCAAGATCCCAGGAAAACTTGGTCAGTACGCCGTCGCTGTCGCCGGAGCCGGTGCCATCAAGGGTAATGACATCGCCAACTGCGACCAGCCTGTCATCGCCGGCCCGGGCAAACGGCGGTGCGTTCACCACAACAATCAGGGTGTCCGCATCGCTGCTGTTCGAGACCCCCGCATCATCCTCGATTTCGAGGAGAACCTCATATTCGCCGGAACGGTCGTAGACATGCTGCACGGAGCTGCCGTCGGCAGTGCCACCATCGCCAAACTGCCAGCGCCAGGCCGATATCGTTCCATCTGGATCACTGCTGGCGGCGGCGTTCAGATCGACGCTGGTGCCAACGGCGACATAAACATCAACTCCTGCATCCGCAATCGGTTGCGCATTGACGTGAAAGGAGAGTTCCGTGGTTGCCCAGTTGCACGGGTGGTCCGTATCATCTTCGACACGCAACAAGACGGTGTGGTCACCGGCCTCGCGGAAGGAGCGCGAAATGCGTTCTCCTTCGAGCACTCTGCCGTCAGAAAACGTCCAGATATGGCGCGCAATATCGCGGCCCTGCGAGCGCGATGCAGAGGCGTCAAAAAACACCTGAACATCTGTGGCCACAACCGGGTCTACTGACCCCAGCGCTACCGGTTGCTCCTTAATGAAGACATCGAATTCCTGCTCATCTCCATTTGCGACCTGGCCGGATGCGTCCGTTACCTGCAGCCGCGCACTGTAGGTGCCCGGTTCAAAATACGTTCTCGTGACACGCTCACCCTCGAGCACGCGACCATCGTGGAAATGCCAGAAATACGCGAGGTCATCACCTTCCGGGTCGCTGGATCCACCACCGAAAAACTCAACCATCGAGCAATTACGCGGCGTCATCCCGGCAACGGCAAGGGGTCGCTGGTTTTCCGTCCAGGTGCGCACCGGCAGAAGAAACGGCACGAGTGAGCCACTATCATCACTTGCGTAGACCGTAATATCGTTGGGGATTTCAGAGCCGCCGCTGACCGTCAGCGCGCCTGAAGTTCCCTGCTGCCGTTCAAGAAATTCAATGTCGGTTGACCCCCAGGCTCCCTGACCGGAAGTTTCGATCGGCCAGGTGCCGAAGTTGCTTTCAATCGCCACCGCGCCGCCGGATGCATCAAAGTGATGAACCGACAGGCCGCTACCTTCCAGGGGAAGGCTAAAGCGCAACTCGCTGAGAACATCAACAGCTGGCACCCGCATGGTGGGCACGAAGCTGTACATCTCAACGCCCATGGCAGATGTGTTGCTTTCTCGGTCGGCGCTCACAAACAGGTCGTAGACATTGCCGTCGTTGCCCGACAGCCCCTCAATGACGAGGCGGAAGTATCTTTTTCCATCGCGGAGCTCGCCCGCTTCCGGGCTCAGTTCAGCAAGCGTGTACCAGCGATCATCAAAGGCGATTTCATCACCGAAGGTGCGCTCTGCGATAAGCGTACCGCTGGAGCGTTCGGCTTCATTGCGCGTGCCGCGTGGTGCGTCCGGAGCCTGATAGGCACCGTCTCCGCCATAAATAGCAAAGCGTGTTTCCGTATCCCCCTCAACCGGCCAGGCGTCCCCGAATATGGTGTCATGGAGGCCGCCCGCATCCGCATCGAACACTCGGAGGTACAATGGTCCGGCAGCATCTTCGGGAAGCGCGACATGTACAACCTGGCGATGGTCGTGGTCGCCCTCAGCCGCAGGCGCATCGCTACCATACGTGACAAGCAACGGATCAGCGGCAACGGTTGCCGCGGCCGCGGTCAGGCCAAGGCCGAAAGCAGCAAGGGCAAGGAACTTACATTTTAGCGGGAACAGGGCCATCTCAGCGCTCACCCTCTACGTCAACAACCGTAACGGTGACACTGTCACTTGCGGTTCCCATCAATGGGTGGTCATCGATTATTTCAAGAGTGACTTCGTAAACACCTGCGATGAAATAAGCATAGGACGGGGAGATGCCGCTGGTGCGGGCACCGTCGCCGAAGTCCCAGGTATAGGTCACGACATTGCCATCGGGATCAGTAGACCGGGAGGCATCGAAGGTAATGATTTCGCCCACCTGAGCCGTTAGATCATCGCCGGCTACGGCACTGGGCTGGACGTTTGTGGCATTGTGCACATGCACGGTGACAACGTCTTCATCTGAGCCGTTTTCCTTGCCGGAATCATCGCGAACGCGCAGCCGCACAGGATAGTTGCCCGGTTCAAGATAGGTGTAGACCGCCTGCACGCCCGAGGCCTGAGCGCCATCGCCGAAATCCCATTGATATTCGATGATGTTGCCGTCAGCGTCGCGGGAAGAAGACGCATCGAAACGGGCGATGCGGCCGGCGAGGACAAGAAAGTCGTCACCGGCGTCAGCGTTTGGACTGACATTGGTGTCGTCAATGATCTCAACGCTCGTCTGGGCCCGGGCAGTATTGTTCTGCCGGCCTGAGCTGTCCGTGACGACCAGTGATACAGTGTAATCGCCGACAGCTCTGTATGTATGCCTGGCGATTGAGCCTGAGCCTGTGGCACCGTCACCGAAGTCCCAGGCATAGCCGTTGATCTCGCCATCGGGATCAGATGAGGCGGAAGCATCAAAGGTGACGACAGTGCCGACACGAGCCGTCTGACTGTCACCCGCTACCGCCACAGGCGGGGCGTTCACTAGAACCCGGGCCACATCAATACCGACGCTGTTTTCAACACCGGAGGCATCCTCTGCACTCAAGGTGACCTGAAATTCGCCAGGAGCAGCGTAAGAGTGCTCGACCTGTTCACCGTTGGCAGTTGTGCCATCACCAAAATTCCAGGTGTAGAGCAGGAAGCCATCTTCGGGATCGCGGCTGTCAGCGGCGTTGAAAGACACCGCCTCTCCGGTGCTGACGTGACGATCGCGCCCGGCCAGAGCCATGGGCCGAGCATTGACCCAGATGCTGGTTTCAACCGCATGAGCATTGCAGGGGTGGTCCGGCGTATCGACAACACTGAGTTCGATGGTGTGACGGCCATGTTCGCGGAAGGCATGGTTGACGAAGGGTCCACTGGCAAAACGTCCGTCCGAGAGATGCCAGTCATAGTTGGTAATATCATGGGAAGCGGATGTTGAACCGAAACCCTCGATCCAGACGGGAACACCCAGGGCAACAATTTCCGGCGCAGTGATCATGGCAACCGGTGGCGCCTTGATGGCGATGGTGAAGTCCTTCTCCCAGCCGCTGGCAACGAGGCCGGAATTATCGAAGACCTCCAAGCGCACCTGAAAGCTTCCGGGCTCTTCAAAGTGGTAAGCGATGTCGCGGCCTGCCAGGATCGCATCATCATGCATGTACCAGAGGAAGCTCAGGGCATCGCCGTCCGCATCGCGGGCGCTGGAAACATGGAACTCCATATCCGAGCAACTCAGGGGATTGAGAGAAACCTCAGCACTGGGGCGGCGGTTTTGCGGCCAACGATGGGCGGGAAGTTCGATCGGCAGAAGCTGGCCGTTTGAATCTGCGGCATAAAGAGTAACGTCGTTGGGGATCTCATCACCGCGCCGCACGGTGATTGCCGCCAGCCGGCCCCGGTCACCCGCCCGCAACGGCACGTCGGCACCAACCCAGGTGTCCTGATCGGAAGATGGCAGGGTTACGGTTCTGAACGGTGTCTCGAAGGCGACTTCCGCACCGGAGGCATCGAAGTTGTGAATGGTGAGATCGCGGGCCTGTCCCGGCACAATGAATCGCAGCTCGGTCAGCAAATCGTCATCGGGCACACGAACCGTTGGCAGGAAGGAAAACATTTCCACATCCGCGGGCTTGCGGTTTGCGTCTGCCCGGGTGCTGGCAGCAACATCGTAGACGTTGCCGTCATCACCGCGGATACCGTCAACAACAAGGCGGAATATGCGGCGGTCGTGAACCAGATCGCCGTCAGCAGGATCAAGAGCCGCCAGCAAAACCCAGGTGCCATCAAGTGCCCGGCGCGCGCCAAAGGCCTCGCGCACCAGCACCTCGCCGCCGGGCGCTTCCGCCGTGTCAAAGGAGGCGGGCACCGAGTAGGCGCCTTCGCCACCGTATATTGCAAATTCTGTTGTGCTGTCGTCCCAGGCTCCAAGCGGTGTGTCGAAGGCGCCACTGGTGTCCGGGTCGAAGATGCGGATGTAAACCGGTTGCGTGCGGTCCTCATCAATACTGATGTAAATGACCTGGCGATGGTCATGATCACCCTCAGCCGTGGGTGCCAGTTTGCCATAGGTCACAAGCAACGGTTCATCATTTGCGGCAGCCGGATTTGCACCCAGAACGGATGCCACCATGATGCTGCCGGCAAGGGCCACATTTCTTATTGTGTTTTTTGAACGGCTTGCAGTCATGGCATTAATGCTGGATTTGTCCTTCGGGTTTGTGGGTGGCTATCAAAACTCGAATGTTTCGATGTTTCCGGCATGGTCCTGGAGCTCGACCTGCAGCAGCGCAATGTCGTCAACGAATTCCAACGGCACTTCGACTGCTCCCTGATAGCCGCGCATGCCACGGTTGTAGCGGAGGTAGCCGGTAAACGTGTGGTCACCGACGCCCACCACAAACGGCGCAACGGCGGCAAGGCCGGTGTCATCGCTGGCAAAGACCCGTACCGTCACCAGGGCGTTTCCGTCACGCTCAACCGACGACAGGGAGTGATCGTCAAGCGTCGGCGGATCCCGGTCAACACGAACCACCCATTGTTCAAGTGTGACGTTACCGACGGCGTCGGTTGCCACAAATTCGAGGAGATTGGGGCCCCGCGACAACAGCAGCTCAAAATCATAAGCGCCATCATAATTCGCTCTGATCTCTTCCTTGTTGAGTGTCAAAGTCACATTGCGTTCGAGGATACCGGAGATGGCAAGCAACTGGTTGGAGGTGGCGCGCGGCAAGGGTTCGACGAGCCCGATTTCAGGAGGCAGGTTATCAATACTGACGGCAATCTCCACATTGCTGGTGAAGCCGGAAGGCGCAATGATGGACATCAGGAAGTTTTCGGTTTCGGCGCGCACCGGAATGTTGAGTGCAAATCTGCCCGTTTGATCCGCGTAAGTGGAAGAGCGCACCTCCTGCTCATCTGCGAGCACCAGCATTTGAGCGTCTGCGACAGTCTCGCCACCCAGCGCCACGACATCGTTAGCCGTCAGAAAATGGTGGAACGCCAGGCGCGGCAGGCCATCGTCAAAATGGATAACCGCGACTTTGTCTGGCTGATACGAAAAGCTTGCGCGTTTCTCTGTCTGATTGCCGGCAGGATCGGTTGAAACGATGAGAAAACTGTTTTCACCTTCCGCAGGTTCAACAGTGGCCGAGAAACTGCCGTCGGAGTCCAGTTCTACAGGTACGCCGTCGATAAAAACCAACGCATCCGGTTCACTCTCGCCAATGATGTCGATGCGGGCGTCACGCAAAATGCTGCCCTGGCGCGGACTTTCAATGCGCAGATAGGGCGGCTCGGTATCAATGCGCACATCAAAACGCCAAATCGCACTGCGGGCACCGGGCAGGCCGGATGAATCAAGAGCTGCGACGCGCCAGTAATACTGCCCCGGCTCAAAGGGCTCTTCGTCAAAACCCGGTGTCAGCAAACCCCAGCGGCTTACCACCATCCGCGCAAAGGCCGGATCCCTGGCGACTTCCAGCCAGTAACCTTCTGCCGTACCCACAAGGTCCCAGCTCAGAGCAACTTCCC
>JAJFHB010000635.1 GCA_021775795.1 Hyphomicrobiales bacterium
GTCCCTTCGCCATTCCAATAGTCGACGAAGAATTTCATCGCAGCGTCAGGCGCATCGTCAGCAACGTGGGCTGACATGATGCCCGCAACTGTCTGCATCTCCGCAAACAATTTCCGCTCAGCAGCATTGCCGGCGCGCAGAAAGTGAAAGGCAACCGGTTCGATCAATGTCACGCTGCGAACGAGCTCCGGCCATACAAGAGCGATCTTGAGGGCAACCGTGCCGCCGTAGGAATGGCCGACCAGATGTACCGGCTCTCCACCGGCAATAGCGATTTCCGCAACCGCACGTGCCGCAGCACGAAGGCTGGAGCGGCTGCCGCTTGCAACTTCGCGCGAGGCACCATAACCGGGCAAATCAGGTGTAACCACCCGATGACGGCCTTCGAGCCGCGCCATCAATTCACGCCACTGGTTGCCGTTACTTGCCGAGCTGTGCAGCGCTATGACAGGCGTTCCCTGGCCTGCCTGACGGTAGAAGGGAAGCGGGCTTTGATGTTCAATCGTTTTCATAGCTAACTCTCCTCTCAGCCGAACCGCAATAAACGATCGACTTGATTTCGCTGCGGCTCATGCCGATGTCTGCAAGCGTGCGGGCATCAAGCATCTGCAAATGCCCCACCGCATTGCGTCGGCGGCTGGCAACCTTGATTGTGTTCCAAAGGGCCAAGGCCTTCATAACTACCGTCTCCCTGATGGATGACGGCGAAGGGCTCGCGGCCGGGAAAGTAACGACAGTGGACATGGGCTTAGCTCCTGGTTTTTGTTGTCGTTGTTGTACGACGACAGATATGGGCCCATGCCGTTTCAGTCGTGTTTCGTGAACGACAGCATCGTGTTTCAAAGGTTTCGGGAGGCAAGGGTTTGCAACCGCGCCCATCACCTGATGCGCACGCCCGGCCAGCGCCTCGATCGCGTTCCGCGAAAAACGGCTAATTTATTGATAAATAACGAGAATCAAGAGGAATACTGGTATGTCACGAGAAGCGCCATACACATCCAACTGTGCCCGGTTTGCTGAACAACTGTTTCAGTTGTTTCAACAATCAGCAGCGTTGTGAGACACACATCAACGGCAGACCTGCATCTGGCCGCATAGCTGGATCATTCAGCAGCCTATGACATGAGCTTTTCATCAAACGGACAACGCGTCATGTTTTCATAGCCAGTTTCGGTGACGAGAAGCTGATCTTCCAGCTTTATGCCTTCGCGGCCGCCAACAGCACCGATGTAGGCCTCGACACAGAGCATCATGCCGGGTTCGAGCACACCGTTGTAACCACGCGTTTCCCAGTCGTAGGGGTATTTCACCGCAGGCCATTCATCACACAGGCCCACGCCGTGGAATTTCGAGCCGTAGCGTTGCGCCACGAACTCGTCGGGCAGTTGATGCCCGCCATGGGTCAGTTCCTTCAACGTAATCCCCGGCTTCACCATTTCTGCATTCGTCATGATGTGTTCATAGGCAACAGCATGAAGACGCTTCTGCTCAGCCGTCGGTTCCCCATCGCCGATGAACCAAGAACGTGAGATGTCTGTACACATGCCATAGCAGCCGATGAGATCCGTATCGAAGGACAGGATTTCATTGTTCTGCAGAACGCGGGGGCCGCATTCCTGGAACCAGGGGTTTGTGCGCTGGCCTGTAGACAGAATGCGGGTTTCGATCCACTCACCGCCGCGGCGGATGTTTTCCTTATGCAGCTCCGCCCAGACGTCATTTTCTGTGACACCGGGAACCGCCGCTTTGCGCATCTCGGCGATTGATTGTTCGCACGCCCACATGGCGCAGCGCATGGCCTTGATTTCATCCGGCCCTTTCACCGCACGGGTGAGTTCCGTGACGTCCTCACCTTCATGTACTTCTATGCCAAGGTGATCAAGTGCCCGAAGGCCGGCGATCTGAATCTTGTCGATGGCAAGCCGGCGATTGTCGCCGGAGTGGGCACGCAGGACATCGTCCACCTCCTTGGCAAACAGCTCAGCCTTTTCTTCCGTGCGGTCGCCCGTGGCAAAATAGAAAAACGATGCCCCGGCCCGGACTTCACTCACAAGCGGATTGTAATCCGACATGTATTTGTAGCCGCCATACTCCCACAGGATCATGTGGCCGTCCGGCAGCAGCAGGCAGGCCCGGAACGGGTTATGAGCGTTCCAGAGCTGCATATGTGTAGTGTCTGTTGCATATCGGATGTTGAGCGGGTCAAACATGAGAATACCGCCGAGATCACGATCAACCAGAGCCTGCGTCAGGCGCTCCCATCGAAACCGCCGCATCTCCTGCAGATCAGGACACTCCAGCCCAGCCGCTTCCCACTCATCGAAGGCAAGGGCTGTCGGCCCAATTTCAAGGCGGTCATTATCATCAGGAGTATTGTCCGGCTTCATTGCCTGACCCGGCTTTTTGGCTGGGTCAATTTTCCGGTCCGACGACGCATAGTTCATGAGCGCACCTCATTTGAGCGTATTTGCACGAAACCGGATGCTAGGACCGGACGTCAGCCGCCGCCATAGAGAAACATTCAACCGCCCGTGATATTCGGCGGCTAGACGCCCAACATTGTTTCAACCACCTGAAGGTGTTTATCGAGAGAACGCTTGCCGCCAGCCCCCCTCGCCTGCCAGTCATTTTCGAATTGTTCGGTCACAAAACAAACATCGCCCTGCACAGAAATATGCCCCCCATGGGCAAGCCTGTAGAAACCGCCTTTCAGTTCCTCATCCATGAAAATCGCATGATTGATGGCATCGCCTGCGCCAATGATCTCTGCAAGTGTCGCAGATGAGCTGTCAGCCTGTGCTGTTTTGATGGCCAGCAGCAGCCAGGCATCGCTGGACGTGAAGTCGGAGGCAGCGCTGGGCGCGACATCAGGTTCGACGTGCAACACGCCGCCCCGAGCGCGCAGATAAGTCTCCGCAACCTCATAATAATGTTTTTGCGCGCGCGCCACGATGCGCTCAAGGTCGCTTGCCATTAATCCCCTTCCCTCTCGTCTCGACCGCAAAACCATGTGTCTTGCGAAGGTCAGGTGTCACCCTTCAAACGGACATTATCCCGATCAAAGGGCGCTGCCTCCAAAATCTGGACGGGGCACGCAGAACCAAGTAGCTCAACGGTCAGGCCGGCACCATGTTGCACGGCTTCAGGCCGCAAATAGGCAAGTGCCAATGGCCTGTTCACCCGGTGACCAAAGGCAGCCGACGTTACAATGCCGCAAGCGCGGCCCTCTTTGAACACGGTGTGCATACCAAAGGGGTCAACATCGGCATTGTCAAAGCCCAGCAGCACCATGTTGAGAGCGTTGGCATTCGATGCCTGCAACAAGGCATCGCGGCCCGCGAAGTTGCGCCCCTGCGTACGCACAAGATAACCAAGCCCCGCCTCGATCGGAGACCGCTCGGTCGTCAGATCCAGTCCCCAGGCCCTGTAGCCCTTCTCAAGACGCATAGCGTTCATGGCATAGGCGCCAAAATGAACAGGGTCATACGGCCGTGCTGCTTCAACAAGAGCTGCATAGAGTTTCTGCTGATCACCGATCGCATGATGCAGTTCCCAACCGAGCTCCCCGACGTAAGATACGCGCACAGCCAATGTAGGCACTGCCGCCACCATCATCGTCTTCGCGGTGAGCCAGGAGAAACTCTGATCGCTGAGATCGATGTCCGTCAAGGCAGCCAGAATTTCCCGCGACCGCGGCCCCATCAACGACAAAACCGCACGCGCTTCTGTAACGTCCTTGACTTCTACATCGCCAAAGCCCGTCGCATGCCGGTTCAAAACATCGTGGTCCTGGCGGCGGGCGGCGGCGGCACTTGTGAGATAGAACTGGTCTTCCCCCAGCCTTGTGACCGTGAATTCACTCATCACGCCACCGCTCGATGTAAGGACATGGGTCAGCCCGACGCGGCCCTGTTTTTGCGGTGGGCGATTAGCGCCGAGAGTAGCCATGAACGCCTGTGCATCACCGCCCGATACTTCGAACTTTGAGAACACGCTCATATCGGCGATGCCGGCGCGCTCCGAAACCCCGAGGCATTCGTGCCTGACAGCCGCAAACCAGCCCGGCCGGTGAAATGTGAGCTCCGTCTCATCAGCGTCCGATATCTTGAACCAGTTTGGCCGCTCCCAGCCATAGGCAAACCCGAATTGTGCTCCCGCCTGTTCGAGGGCGCTATAGATGGGAGATACCAGCCGTTGTCGGCCGGCAGGTCGCTCCTCAAACGGAAAATGGATAGCAAACTGGTTGCCGAAGCTCTCAATCGCCTTATCCAGGCGGTACGAACGATCCGCATAACCGCCGAACCGCCGCGGGTCGAGGCCGAGCGCATCCATCGGCGGCGCCCCTCCGATAATCCATTCGGCAAGAAACTTTCCGGCACCGCCTCCCTCCATGACACCCATGCTGGAGCCGGTCAGAAGCCAGCCATTGTGCAAGCCGAAAGCTGGGCCGATGAGAGGATTGGCATCCGGGGTAAAAGTAATCGGACCGTTGACGATCGTCTTGATGCCCGCATCCGCCAGCGCTGGAATGCGCGTCATGGCCTGGGCGACAATTCCCTCAACCTGATCAAGATCCGGTGGCAGAAGTTCCATGCCAAACTCAGGCGGCACGCCGTCAACTGACCAGGCAACGCCATTCTTCTCATAGGGTCCGATGATGGCCCCGTCGCGCTCCTGGCGGACGTACCAGCTCTCTTCCGGGTCGCGGATGATGGGAAGTTCTCCGGCAAGCTCCGCATAAGCATCGATCCGGTCAGTGACAAGATATTGGTGCAGCACCGGGACCACCGGCAGATCGAGCCCCATCATGCCACCGATTTCCCGCGCCCAGGTGCCGGCAGCATTGACAATATGTTCGCATCGTATGGTCCCGGCGGTGGTGTGCACCAGCCATTCACCATCTGTTTCCTGCTCGATACGTTCCGCCTGCGTCTGCCGATGGACTTTGGCGCCATACTGGCGCGCGGCAAACGCCATGGCATGTGTCGCCTGAGAGGGGTCAACATAGCCATCAAGCGGTTCGTGGATGGCGCCAACCAGATCGTCGATCTCAACAAGCGGATAGATTTCCTTGAGTTCATCAGGGCTCAGAACATTGAAATCAAAGCCC
>JAJFHB010000636.1 GCA_021775795.1 Hyphomicrobiales bacterium
CTGCATAACCAATACGAAGCAACTCTTCGATCAATCGGGCATCGGCGCTCGGCCCTTCTCCACCAGCCAAAAAGCGAAGATGAGGTTGACGGAGGAAGTCTTCAGCATCGGACAACAGACCGGAGCTTTCGACCCGGTCGTCCTTTCCTTCGCCCTCATCGCGAGCGCTGATCGGCTCGACAACACACACAACCTCAACGATCGAATCCGGTGTTTCGCTTTGCAGGAACGCGGCGTCCGCTGAGTTTCCCCCAAGCTCCACAAGAGCTCCCGTCATCTCTTCTGGAACGACAAGACTGGTTTGCGTCCGCGCAAGCTCAAGGCCGCGCGCCACATCCTGCTCCACCTCCAGGCGATCTGGGCGTTGTGTGCCGGGAGAGGTGTAATCAAAGCTTGCCAAATGTTCGAAATACGGCACGAGAAGCACGCAAAAAGCCTCAACCTGCCCGGCTCGCAAATCCTGCGACAGCCGTCGGTAAAGCAGAGACGTGTAGCGTTCTTCGCCAAGCGCGGTCAGATAGGCGGCAAACCCGCCCTCTCCAGGAGGCGTCCATGGATCATCATCCGCGCGTACGGCTTGCCCGCCAGCCGCAAGCAATGTCAGCAAAAGAAAACTGACGGCGGCGCTTCGCAAAATATGCAAACCGATCATCCGATACCCGCTCTTGCAAACCAATTGAGTTGGACAAATTCTGAATTCGTCACACGTACAGGGCGTGGCAACGATTCCACCTGCCCTCATTTGGCACCGCAATGGCGCCTCAAACAAGGCATCCTGACCGGTTAGTCCTGCACAAAAAATAGGCACGCAGCACAAGCTTTGTGCTGCCCAGGTAAGAAATGTCAGGCAGTCACACTGTGCCCCTGAAATTAAGCAACACAATCAACAACTTACAAGCCGACCGAGTTTGGCACGCTATATGCTATGGAGCCTCTGACTGACGCACGCCTTCTGCCAAGGGCGTGCGAACGGCCATGACGTGAGCAAGCGGGAACAACAGCACATGAAAAAAATCGAGGCGATCATCAAGCCGTTCAAGCTTGATGAAGTGAAAGAGGCATTACAGGAAGTCGGATTGCAGGGAATCACTGTTACCGAGGCCAAGGGGTTTGGACGTCAAAAGGGACATACCGAGTTATACCGGGGCGCAGAATATGTCGTCGATTTCCTGCCCAAGGTAAAAATTGAAGTCATTCTGTCTGACGAACTGGTCGACAAAGCCCTTGAGGCAATACAAGGCGCCGCAAAGACAGGCCGCATCGGCGATGGAAAGATATTTGTCTCTTCAGTCGAACAGGCAATCCGAATTCGCACGGGCGAAACAGGTGGAGACGCACTTTGAGGGCCGTTTCGTAGCGCACAACCGAAACACCTCCCTCACATCCCCGCTCAACTGAACGAACGACAACATAGCAATTAACAGGAATTCGAAATGGCTAATGCAGAAACTGTTCTGAAAACAATCAAGGATCACGACGTCAAATACGTCGACCTGCGCTTCACCGATCCTCGCGGAAAAATGCACCATCTGACGCTTGATGTTTCTCTGGTGGACGAGGATTGCTTTGCCGATGGCATCATGTTTGACGGCTCATCCATTGCCGGTTGGAAAGCAATCAATGAATCGGACATGACCCTTATGCTCGATCCCGAGACAGGGCATATCGATCCCTTCTACGGTCAGACCACCATGGCCATCTTCTGCGATGTTCTGGAGCCCTCCACCGGTGAAGCGTACTCACGTGACCCGCGCATGACGGCTAAAGCTGCCGAAGCTTACCTGCAGCAGACAGGCATTGGCGACACCATCATGGTCGGCCCCGAAGCTGAGTTCTTCGTGTTTGACGATGTTCGGTTTGCCTCCGATCCCTACAACACCGGGTTCAAGCTCGATTCTATTGAGCTGCCCACCAACAACGACACCGAGTATGAGATGGGCAACTCCGGCCACCGTCCCCGTATGAAAGGCGGATACTTCCCGGTGAACCCGGTTGATTCCGCTCAGGACATGCGCTCGGAAATGCTCAAAGTCATGCAGGAAATGGGCGTGTCTGTTGAAAAGCATCACCACGAAGTCGGCGCAGCACAGCACGAACTGGGCATCAAATTTGACACCTTGACCCGCATGGCTGACGGCCTGCAGATCTACAAATACGTCGTGCACAATGTGGCACACAGCTACGGCAAGACGGCGACTTTCATGCCGAAGCCCGTGTTTGGCGACAATGGCACAGGCATGCACTGCCACATGTCAATCTGGAATGACGGCAAACCCAATTTTGCCGGCAACCAGTATGCGGACCTGTCGGAAGAATGCCTTTTCTACATTGGTGGCATCATCAAGCACGCCAAAGCGCTCAATGCTTTCACCAACGCCAGCACGAACTCATACAAGCGTCTGGTCCCAGGCTATGAGGCTCCCGTGTTGCTTGCTTATTCCGCCCGCAACCGCTCTGCCTCATGCCGGATTCCCTACACATCCTCACCTAAAGGCAAGCGCGTTGAAGTCCGCTTCCCGGACCCAACGGCAAATCCCTACCTGGCATTCTCCGCCATGCTTATGGCTGGCCTCGACGGCATTCAAAACAAGATCCATCCTGGCGATCCGATGGACAAGGATCTCTACGATCTGCCGCCGGAAGAGTTGAAGAACGTGCCGACAGTTTGCGCCAGCCTGCGCGAAGCCTGCGACGAGCTTGATGGCAATCGCGATTTCCTCAAGAAGGGCGGCGTTTTCACAGACGGGCAGATCGATGCCTATCTGGAGCTCAAGCAGGAAGAATATGAGCGCTACGAAATGACACCGCATCCTGTAGAGTTCGACATGTATTACAGCGTCTGATCAAAGCTGGATTTACGGAAAGCCTGGCCGGAGCGGAAACGCTCCGGCCAATTTTGTTTGACATTGAGC
>JAJFHB010000637.1 GCA_021775795.1 Hyphomicrobiales bacterium
GCTAGCGCGTCTACCAATTCCGCCACCTGGGCTCTTGCGCGCAGACTTAAGTTGTCGGCGTCTGCTTTGTCAACTCTCAGATCGCCCAGGCGCGGGACAGACTTTTTGCCGCAATGCTGTGTGCCCTGTACGAGGGCTGCGAGTTGCGATAAAACCCGAACAACGAAGGTGTGGACTAGAGCGGCACGGGTATCTCAATGAGCGACAGGTTGGCAACTGTAATCGGAGGTTCGGGGTTTATCGGGCGTCACGTCGTCCGGGCGCTGGCCCAGCACGGTTGGCGTGTGCGGGTCGCTGTGCGGCGACCTGACCTGGCCGGTCATCTTCAACCTCTCGGCGGTGTCGGGCAGATACATGCAGTACAGGCAAACGTCAGGTATCCCGAATCTGTGCTGGCCGCGTGTCAGGATGCTGATGCGGTCGTCAACCTGGTGGGTTTGTTGCACGAGAGTGGCCGCCAGAGTTTTGATGCCGTACATGTTTTCGGCGCCCGGGCTGCAGCCCAGGCAGCAGCAGAATGCGGGGCATCTGCACTGGTGCACCTCTCGGCCATCGGAGCCGATTCAGGTGCCGCTGCGTCATATGCAAAAACAAAAGCTGCCGGAGAGATGGAAGTCACGACGGCGTTCCCCAACGTCACCATCATGCGGCCCTCTGTTGTGTTCGGTCCGGAAGACCGTTTCTTCAATCTGTTTGCCTCACTTGCACGCCTGTCGCCGGTCCTCCCGCTCATCGGCGGCGGTGGTACCCGGCTTCAGCCTGTTTTTGCCGGAGATGTCGCCAGTGCAGTGGCCGCGGTGCTTGATTCGGAAACAGCTGCTGGAAGCATCTACGAACTGGGCGGCCCGCAGGTGGTGACCCTGCGGCAGATAATGGAATTCATACTGGAAGCGACTGAACGCCGCCGTCTGCTGGTGCCGGTGCCCTTTGAACTTGCGCGCATCAAAGCACTGTTTCTCCAGCTTCTGCCCAAACCGCTTCTGACCGTTGATCAGGTGCGCATGCTGGAAACAGACAATGTCGTTGGCGAGCAGGCCATCGCGGATGAGCGTACCTTGCAGGGGCTTGGCATACAGCCACAGGCGTTTGAGGCCCTGGTGCCCGAGTATTTGGAGCGCTTTCGCAAGGCCGGACAGTTTGATCGTCCACAGCCCCGCAAGGATGCCAACGGCGCCTGAACGACCATTATTAGAGTTCACATCTAAGCCGGCAATGCCCACCAGTCGTAGATGAGCCCGAGCAGCAGTCCGCCCAGAACCAGCCGGTAAATGACGAACGGCAACAGGCTCATCCGTTTCAGCAAAGCCATCATTGCCCAGATCGAGAACAGGGCCGCGACAAAGGCAAGCCCGGCACCGATTGCTGCGTCTGTCTGGATGTTCAGGTCCCCGGTCTGTTGCAGCTGATAGCCGGTGGCAGCGCCAAGCCCGAGAATTGTCGGTATCGATATCAGCATCGAAAACCGTGCGGCCTCCCGCCGCTCATAGCCGAGAAGCCGTGCCATTGTAATGGTGACGCCGGCGCGGCTGGCGCCGGGAATGATCGAAATGATCTGAGCCATCCCGACGGCAAGTGCGTCCAGGACCGTGATGTGTTCCACCCGCCGCACTGTCATGCCCACGCGGTCTGCAAATAAAAGCGCAAAAGCGAAGATTATATTGGCCCAGGCAATCACCGGCAGCGTGCGCAAGTCGTCGAGAATACCCATCTTCAGGACAATGTAGCCGACAACGAAAATCGGTATGCACGAGACAATCAGAAGCACCAGAATGCGCGCCTCGGCGGTGTACTTGCCCTGAACCAGTTGCCATGCCGCACGAATGAGCATGACCATGTCGTGGCGAAAATAGATCATCACGGCAAAAAGCGTGCCCACATGCACCGCCACATCCATGAGTGCGCCCTGATCTTCCCATGAGGTCAACAGGTGCACCAGATTAAGGTGGCCGGACGAGCTGATCGGAAGGAACTCTGTCAGTCCCTGCACGATCGCTAGGATAAGGAGCTGTTCAATAGGCACCGGGCGGGACCGTCACAGGTTCGGAGTGAATTTGATCATAGACCCGCCGACAGTGCTGTCTGATTTCTGCATGTGAGTCGATGACCTGGACAATAGAGCTTGTAGCATACGCAGGCAGGTTCTATATCGGATAATAGTGCTGACGCAACAGGTGCGAACAATGGCAGGTGCCATGGTCTCGTGACGTTTGTAAGGCAATGATTTTTTGGACCGCAGCCCTGTCGGGGAAATGCCGAAACTCTATCACTTTCCACTGTGTCCGTTTTCCCGCCGAATCAGGCTTGCGCTTGGCGAGTATGGGGAAAATGCTGAACTGATCGAAGAGCGCCCCTGGGAGTTGAGTCGTAGTTTTCTCGCGCTCAACCCATCCGGCGCCCTACCGGTTTTCCTGGAAGACAATCGTGCCACAGTATCCGGCATAGAGGCCGTGTCCGAATATCTTGATGAAACAAGGGCCGGATCCACCAGTCTTTATGGGGCTGATGCCCTGAGCCGCGCGGAAGTCCGACGCCTGGTTGCGTGGTTCGACCAGAAGTTTCATCGCGATGTAAGCCGCGACGTCATTGTCGAAAAGGTTGAGCGGCGCTTCGCATCTCCCGAGCAGGGAGGTGGTGCTCCGCAAATGACGGCGGTGCGGCGAAGTCTTTCAAACATTCGCGGCCATCTGGAATATCTTGGCCGCCT
>JAJFHB010000638.1 GCA_021775795.1 Hyphomicrobiales bacterium
AGGTTTTGACCAGGTGGGATTTGGCGATCTGGAGGCAGCGCGCGAAGCCGTTGGCGAAGAAACCGCCGCTATTCTGGTGGAACCGATTCAAGGTGAAGGTGGTATTCGCCCGGCAAGCCGGCAGTTTCTAAAAGGCCTGCGGCAACTTTGCGATGACAATGGCATTTTGCTTATCTTCGACGAAATTCAGTGTGGCATTGGCCGCACAGGCAGGCTCTTTGCGCACGAGTGGAGCGATGTCTCCCCCGACATCATGGCCATTGCAAAAGCAATCGGCGGTGGATTTCCGCTTGGTGCCTGTCTCGCCACGGCGGACGCGGCGCGTGGCATGACCGCGGGCACCCATGGTTCAACCTTTGGCGGTAACCCGCTTGCGATGGCGGTTGGCAATGCCGTGCTTGATGTGGTTCTGGAAGACGGCTTTCTCGATACCGTGCAAGACCGGGCCCTGAACCTCAAACAAAAGCTTGCGATGCTGGCAGATGAGTACCCAGACATTGTGGAAGAAATCCGTGGCGACGGGCTCATGCTTGGCCTTAAGTGCGTAATCCCCAACATGGAGCTTGTGGCGGCATTGCTGGATCAGAAAATGCTGACGGTGCCCGCTGGCGAAAATGTGGTGCGGATGCTGCCGCCGTTGAATGTCAGTGAGGAAGAACTTGACGACGCTGTGCAGCGCTTAACGGCTGCCTGTGAGCAGATTTCTTCTCAATCCAAATCGGCTTGAAGAGGTCGCAGTGCGATGGGAAGTGGGCCCGCAATTCGTCATTTTATCGACATTGCCGATCTGAGTGGCAATGAGCTGCGCGCGATCCTTGAGGAGAGCGCAAGGATGAAACGCGGGCGCCTTGGTCTTGGCAAGGCAGTCCGTGAGCCCGACGCACCGCTTGCTGGTCGAATGATGGCGCTCATATTCGAGAAGCCATCGACGCGCACCAGAGTGTCGTTCGATGTCGCCATGCGCCAGATGGGCGGCGACACATTGATGTTGTCGTCAACCGAGCTTCAACTTGGCCGTGGCGAAACCATTCAGGATACGGCTCGCGTCTTGTCGCGCATGGTCGATGCCATCATGATCCGCTCCGGCAATCATGAGGCGGTGTGCGAACTCGCAGCCCATGCAGAAGTTCCGGTCATAAACGGGCTGACGCCGAGGTCACACCCATGTCAGATCATGGCCGATCTGCTCACCCTTGCTGAACACAAAGGTGACCTTGAAGACACAGTGGTGGCCTGGAGTGGCGATGGGAACAATGTGGCACTGTCCTTTATTCACGCCGCAGCGAAACTGGGTTTCTCCTTGCGTCTTGCCTGTCCGGAGGAATTTTCGCCCGACCCTGATGATTTGAAGTGGGCGCAGGCCCTCAACAGCAACATTGTGCTTACGCGTGATCCCGTTGAGGCGGCCGCAGGTGCTGACTGTATTGTCACGGATGCCTGGGTATCCATGGGCGATACAGATGCAGAATTGCGTGAAGCAGCGCTTGAACCCTTTCGCGTTGATGCTGATTTGATGGCTCATGCCGCAAAGGATGCAATCTTCATGCACTGCCTTCCTGCCTATCGTGGCAAGGAAGTCACCGAAGAAGTGCTTGAAAGCCCAATGTCCGTTGTATTTGATGAGGCGGAAAACAGGCTGCACGCTCAAAAGGGAATACTGGCCTGGTGCCTGAACGTCCTGTCATAGACCGCGCGCATATTAACATGAAGCGATCTGGGCAGCGGCCTGCGTGCAGAGTTGCACGATTAGCAAAACCATAAAGAGATCAAGTGTGACACAGGAAAGTTCAATGGCCGAATGGCCGGTCGAAACGGCGCCGGACGATTGCGTTCTACCCTTTCAAGTGGAAGAACTCGGTGTCAGAGGCCGCCTCGCGCGGTTGGGCCCTGCGGTTACAGATATTATCCATCGCCATGACTATCCAGTTTCCGTCGCCGGCCTGCTCGCCCAGGCCGTAGCATTGACTGCAATGCTGGGAACTTCGCTCAAGTTTGATGGACGTTTTACTCTGCAGACAAAGTCAGACGGTCCGGTTGACCTTCTGGTTGTCGATTTTACCGCCCCCGGCGGTGTGCGTGGTTATGCGCATTTTGACAGTGATGCGGTTTCAGCGCTTGAGGCCTCCGGCGAACCGTTGGAGCAGACAACACTTCTGGGTACCGGCCATCTGGCCATGACCATTGATCGCGATGGCGCCCAGGATCGCTACCAGGGCATCGTGCCGCTCGAAGGCGGATTGACAGAGGCTGCAAATACATACTTTGCTCAATCTGAACAGATACCGACCGAGGTTGTGCTCAGCGCAGGTCAGCTGCTGACGTCTCAGGCAGAAGGCAATGCGGCCTGGCGGGCTGGTGGAATTTTGGTCCAGCATCTGCCCGATGACGGCAGCTCAAGTGCAATCGAGTTTTCTTCGGGTGATGCCCCCGAAGATGCCGGCATGCCCGGCTTTGAGGAAGACGACCGTTGGACCCGCGCGCGTGTTCTTGTTCGAACGGCAGAAGACCACGAGCTTCTCGACCCGACCCTTGCAGCAGAACGGTTGCTTTTCCGCCTCTATCACGAAGATGGTGTTCGGGCGTTTCAGCCGATCGGCATAGAGCGGCACTGCAGTTGCTCTCACGAACGTGTGGCAGAAATGCTCAATGGCTTCAGCCCGGAAGACCTTCAGGAAATGGCGGACGACGGCCAGATAGAAGTGACCTGCGAATTCTGCAGCCCTGCATACCGCTTTGCTGATACTGAACTCGAAGGCACGCCCGAAGGCACGGAGCCTCCGGCAATGGAAGAACTTTAGAGCAGAAACGCTCTAGGCCTGCGCTTCCCCGATCAGGCGCTGCATAAAAGCCGTCCATTGTTCGATCTGGCCCAAAGCCAGGAATTCGTTTGGCTTGTGCGCCTGGGCAATATCACCCGGCCCGCAGATAATAGCTGGGATGCCAGCCTCCTGAAAAAGCCCAGCCTCCGTGCCGTAGCTGACGGTGTGAGTTTCATTTTGCCGCGCCAGGCGCAAGGCTAGTTGTTCTGCAGGTGAATCAACAACTGGAGCCAGCCCCGGTACATAATTGTAGACATGTGTGTGCACACCGCAGCTCTCCGAGTCCTGCTTCATCCTGGGATGTAACTGGGTTTCGGCAAAACTTTCAATGCGCGAGGGAATTTCATCCCTTTGGAGGTCCGGCAGTCCGCGATACTCCCAGTTGAGGGTGCAAGAGCGGGGCACAATATTGAGCGCCGTGCCGCCCTCAATTTTGCCCACATGAACACTTGTATAGGGCGGCTCAAACCGGCCGCTCGGGTCGCCCCGGGCGATCATCTCATCTCTGATGCGGGCAAGTTCGCTCAATAGCTCGCCGGCATATTCCACCGCGTTGACACCAAGAGCGGGCCCGCTCGAGTGCGCTTCCAGCCCCACAACTTCCGTCATGATCGCAGCACAGCTCTTGTGGGCATTGACCACATTCATGCTCGTGGGCTCACCGATAATTGCCAGCTTTGGCCGCGGCAGATGTTCAAGTATGTGCGCGATCAACGGGCGCACGCCGACACAGCCGATCTCCTCATCAAACGAAAAGGCAAGATGCACAGGGGTTTTCAAAGGGCGGGCCAGAAACTCAGGCACCATGGCAAG
>JAJFHB010000639.1 GCA_021775795.1 Hyphomicrobiales bacterium
GCTGGATTGTGCGCGAGAACCTGTTCGATGAGTTCCGGTTGCCGCATCAGGCTCCAGGTGATGAAGCCCACTCCAACGCGTTGGTTGCCGGCATCCTGAAAAGCACCTTCCAGCCAATCTGCGTTGCCATAACCGCCTCCAATCAACCCCAGGCCACCGGCAGCTGAAACTGCTGCGGCCAGCGTGCCCCCGGATACCTGATCCATCGGCGCCAGCATGACCGGATGCGTTATGCCAAAGTGCTCCGTGAATTTTGTCTTGATGATCTGTTTCATGGTGCAACTATGCCCTATTCCGTTGACTCGCATAAATGATTGTATGTGTCGTTTATTATCACTATTAGTGATATATGGATATAAACCTCCTGAAAACATTTCTTGCGGTCGCCGGCACGGGCAGTTTTTCCGCTGCGGCGCAGGAAATTCATTGCGTACAGTCGAATGTAACGGCCCGCATCAGGCGGTTAGAGCAGCACCTCGGGAAAGCCGTTTTTGAACGTGGACGCGGCGGTGCACGGCTGACGGATTTCGGCAGCCGCCTGCATGCTCACGCCGAAGATCTTGTGGCCCGTTTCGAAGCAGCCGAGCGCGACTTGCTGGATGCAGCAGGCACATCGGCTCCCCTGAAGCTGGGGGCAATGGAAACGACCGCTGCCGTCAGGCTTCCCGCACTTTTAAAGTCCCTGAAACGGAAGCACCCTGGTGCACCGCTTTCACTTCGCACTGGCCCTACGGCTGAACTTTTGTCACTCATATGGGAGCGCAAGCTGGATACAGCCTTTGTTGCTGCCCCGGTAGATGAGGACCGATTCAGGCACAAACTTGCCTTCCACGAAGATCTCATGGTGGTGCGATCTTCTGAAAGCCAGAGTGATCAGTCTCTTCTGGCCTTCCGTTCAGGCTGTTCCTACCGGGCGCGAGGTGAAAACTGGCTTGCAAGCGAGGGCCACAGCGACACCGAGATCGTCGAGATGGGTACGCTTGAAGGTATTCTTGGATGTGTCGAGGCGGGAATGGGGTTTGCAGTGGCGCCGGAGAGCGCCGCACGCAAATTCCACGGCATAAGCGGTCTCACCCTGACACCCCTGCCCGCGCCCTACGGCGACGTCGAGGTGCACCTCGTCTGGCGCATCGACCACAAGCCAGCGCAGGTGCATGTTACATTGTGCGAACTGTTACAAACACGCTGAACCGCATTTGTCATGCGTAGCTGAATTTGCCCCCAGCCGCCTGCCGACCGCTGGACCGGACCTTGTCTACTGCGGATTTCAGCGTTTCCAGGTATTTTTCAACAAGGCTCTCGTCTTCCACCGGTTCCATGAGCAGGTGCATGGCAGTTGGTTCGCGGCAAACGCTTGAGCTGTAACCCGCCTCTGTCATCGCCTCCGCAACGGCCTCAATGTCGAACTCGTCGGATAGGAACGTGAAAACTCCAGCTTCCGGTTCAGCCAGGAGTTTCAGACCGTCTATGGCTTCAATACCCGCCCGCATGCGCTTCGTGCTGCGCTCAACGCCACGCGCCAACTCGATGAAACCTTCGCGACCGAGAAACCTGAATGTGGCCCAGGCTCCAGCGAGCGGCGCACCGCCCCTTGTTCCCATGACACCTGGAACCCGGAAGCGCCCCATGGACCAATTATCAAAATCATGTTCGTGCAGCCGCACATGTTTCGCATCGCGCAACAGCAACGCTGACATGCCGTGAGGGGCATAGGCGTATTTGTGCAGGTCGGCCGACATTGACATGACACCGTCTACATTGAGGTCGCTGGCGGGTATCTCATGGCCGATCTCCCGCAAAAACGGCAGCAGAAAGCCTCCAACACAACCATCCACGTGGCACCAAAGCCCATGTTCGCGGGCTATCTGCGCGATGCTCTCGATCGGATCAATCTGGCCATGGGGATAAGGCGGTGCAGAGCCAACGATCATCACCGTGTTCTCCGTCACGGCCGCCGCCATGGCCTCTGGATCAGCGCGCAGATTGTCCGCGACCGGCACCCGGTTGACCGTCATTCCAAGATAATGTGCGGCCTTGTCAAAGGAAGGATGTGTACTCCGCGACATTAGAATTTCCGGCGTGCCTGCCCCCGGCCTGCGCTCGCGTGCCCACTCACGCGCGGCCAGTACGGCCAGAAAGTTGGTCTCTGTGCCCCCTGCCGTGAAAGTACAACCAGACCCTTCGGGCGCGTCCAGAATGTCCATCACCATTGCTTCGAGCTGGGTGCCCATTTCAACGAGGCTGGGTTGCGAAAAACGGCCCAGCCAGAGGTGGTGCGTGAACTGTTTGGATGCCTCCGCAGACACCATCTGCAGGGCGCTGCCTCCATTCGGCCAGTAGTCGTGGAATATGCCTTTGCCCCACGGTGCATCCCGCGAGCGCAACTCGGCCAGTTCGTGTTCCAGCTCCTGCCAGATTGTGCCCTTTTCCGGAAGCGGCCTGTTAGCAGCCATGTTTCACCTCGCCAAATCTGCGTCTGTACAAAAGCCATCTCATGGACGCTTGCCCCAACCACTTAGACGCCTGAAGCGTGAGCTTACAGCGCATTCCCTTTCCGTCAAATCAGGGTGGGCAAAGGGCTGGATGCTCAGGGCGGATCGCATCCATCCACCCCGACGGCAAAGTTGTACAAAACAGTTCTGTATGCCTGCATCTCTCCGTTTCTTTGCAATTGGTATTGCAGTGTGAGATGTAAATTGCCCCTTGTTGATCGGAGAAACGCTGCATGCCGACCCTGAACGTAGATGGTGACACCCTGCACTTTACGGATGACGGCGCGGGCGTGCCTATCATCTTCGTACACGGAAGCTGCGGTGGTGCGGGGCAATGGAGGGCGCTTTCCGGAAGTCTCCAGGACAACTATCGGACCATATGCGTGGACCTGTTCGGCAGCGGCAAAAGCGAACCCTGGCCCTTAAGCCGTGAATGGACCGTGGATGACGACAGCCGGGCGCTCAACAAACTTTTGGATATGATTGGAGAGCCTGCGCACTTCATCGTGCATTCAGCCGGGGGGCATTTTTCTTTCCCGACACTCAAAACCCGCAGTGAAGAAATTCTAAGTCTCACATTGTTTGAACCTGTCTTTTTCCATCTGCTCCGCTTGAGCAATGATCCCCTGTTTTCTGAGCCGGAAGGTATGGCCAACCGTTATCGCGCAGCGCTTGATGAAAATGATCGGGACCGGGCTATGGCGAGTTTTGTGGACTCATGGGCTGGAGCCAAGGGCGCCTGGCAGGGCCTGCCGGACCAGATCAAACAGATGATGCAGATGGCTTCTGACCGCCTCTATTATGAATGGCTGAGTGTCTGGTTCGAAACGCCGTCGCGGCAAGACCTGGCAGAGCTGCAGATTCCAACCTTGTTGTTTAAGGGAACGGACACAATCAAGTCCATGCATCGGGTCTGTGAGATTGTGCGGCAAACTCTGCCGCAATGCCGCTACGCCGAACTCGAAGGCGCCGGGCACATGAGCCCGTTCACGCACGCAAGGCAGGCATTACCCGCGATCGAAGAGCATTTGAAGGATGCCACCGCATAAGCCTCTCGCCGTTACTGTTCCGGCAGATAATCGTCCGACCAGTTCAGCACCACATTGTAGGAAACCGAGATGCGCGGTTCGCGTGACAGGTTTGGATGCACGAAGTGATGCAGGAATGACGGCCAGAGCATGATCAGGCCGGGCTTTGGGTGCACGGTAAATTCCGGGTCGACATAAGGGTCGCCCTTGATCGCGCTCATGTTCACCGGCCCGCGCGGGTCATAGAACGTAATGCACCCCGGACGCAGATCATTGCGGCGGCCGGCAGTAGGATTCGCCTCCGGCATACGCACATAATAGGTCCCGCTGAGATAGGCATGCGGGTGATTATGGCTGTCGTGATAATCCCCCATACGGTTGATGTTGGCCCAACCCTGCAGGGACCATTTGATGTTGTAGTCCATGCCAAGCTCATGGAAATAGTCTATGACCGTCTTGTTGATGCATTCACGCAACCACTGCACGGCCGGGTGTTCGTGGGTCAGAAGATTGCCGCCCAGATAATCCGTCGTCATGTTGGCGCCCTGGGCGTCGAGATCCTCAATGTATTCGGCAAGCACCTCGTTTGCCTGCTGATGTCCGGGAAGCTCACGCTCGAGCATTATCGTTGGCCACAGTTTCTTGAAACCGTTGCTGCCCTGTTTTTCAGTTGGCTCTGTCATCGTCAAAGAGTGCGCTGCGAGCCCTGAAATCTCAAGGAGATTGTCGGTGCCGGGATAACACGGGTGGCGCAAGGATAATCTGGCAGCAAGAGAAAAGGACGGGCATACTGCAGCAAACATCACGGAGAAACTATCCATGAAAATTGACGGCACTTGCCATTGCGGCAACATAACCTACACAGCGGAAATAGACCCTGAACAGGTCATCCTGTGTCACTGCACAGACTGCCAGACACTTTCTGGATGCGCCTTTCGAACGGTCGCCTTTGCCGATGAGGCAAAGTTCGAGCAGCTCTCCGGCGAGATGTCCGTTTATCTGAAGACGGCCGAAAGCGGAAACCTCAGAGAGCAAACATTCTGCCCGACCTGTGGATCGCCTATCTACTCCACGTCCACGGACCCGGCTCCACGCACCCTGGGGCTACGCGTGGGCGCCATAATACAGCGTGATCAGTTGAAACCGAAATCGCAATATTGGGCGCGGTCCGCACAGGGCTGGATTGGAGATGCAGCTTCGCTGCCGGAAAAATAGAGTGCCGATTCAATCTCAGCTCTGATCAGGAATATCCAGCTTGTAGAGCCCGGTCGTGGTGTCAAACACCAGACGTGCCTCATGCAACTGCCCGGAAGTGCGCACACTTTCGGAACCCCACCACAGACCATAGCGGTCACAAAGCCATATGCCGGCAAGCAAGACGGTCACGGCCAAAACGATGTATGTGTTTTCCATCATCATGAGAAACACACTACTGCGCAATAACGTCTAAATCATGACGACCACAAATATGACGTTCACTTTGGAACATCAAACCCGTAACATTTTATAAACTGATATTTAGACGCGTTCTTGTGCCGAGTTCTTTATTTTCATGAATAGAACATGAATATACTTTCGCCAAACATGGCGACCGGTGGCGCAATGCGAATTTTATAATCCGAATCGAGCCCACAACGCACGCGACTCGAGTGCCGATATGAGCTCTTCAGCTACGCCTCCAAGACCACCGCTCGCCGCTAGCCCGGAAAGCCCGTAGGTCGCCTGAAGTCCAACCCGCTTTCTCAACCAGCCACGTTGCTGTGTCACAGCTTTGAGGCGCACGTTTTCGCCGAACTTTTCGCGCATGACACTGCGCAAGTCGCCAATTCCATCAATCAACCCAAGCTCCTTGGCCCTGGCACCTGCCCAGAACTCACCACTGAACAACGAACTCTCTTCTCCTTGCAACTTGTCGCCGCGACGTTCGCGTACAAGATCTTTGAAGGTCGTGTGGATTTCCTGCTGTAGGGCTTTGAGATGGACAATGTCCTTCTTCTGTTCCGGCTTGAAGGGATCGAGGATAGCTTTGCGGTCACCGGCTGTATGAACGCGGCGCTCGATGCCCAGCTTGGCGATCGCTTCGGTAAAACCGAAACCAGATGAGACCACGCCGATTGAACCAACGATAGAGCTTGGATCCGCGAATATCTCATCGCCGGCACAAAGGAGCATGTAACCCCCCGACGCCGCCACATCTTCGGCAAACGCAAACACCGGGATGGACTTTTCTTCCGAGAGAGAGCGAATGCGCTGAAATATGAGACGTGATTGCACAGGCGAACCACCGGGGGAATTCACCGCCAGGGCCACAGCGACAGCGCCGCGCATGGCAAAGGCTCGCTCGATTGGTCCGACAGTTGTAGCAAACGACAGGGAAGAGGCCAGCGGCGTTGCCATTCCAATGGCTCCCGACAACCGGATCACGGGCACCAGTGGATGGTCCTTGCGGAACCGTTTCGGCAACAATTTTTTCAACATTCAAGGGCTTCCTGTGTTTACAACTCACGCCCCCTTGACATAAGTGCCGGTGGCGCGCGGAACAAGATCTCTATTGAAGCTCTACAGACGCACCCTGTCGCAGAATGTTCTCGGCGGATGCGCTGAAGCCATGCCCTTCCCCATGCAGCACCATGCCCTGCATCAGTTTCAGTGCAGCACGGGAGCCTTTGGTGCCGCGAAGAATAATGCGGCTCGCCGCCTCGCCGGCGCGCGGAAACAAAGGATAGACCCGGCAATCACCAATGCGGCCCTTTGTGCAGACGAGCAGCCGGTCCAGCATTTCGGCCCGGTGGATGATCGTCATGGTGCCCTGCGGCTTCAGGGCAGCCGTCATGAAACGAAACCAGTGATCCATATCCTCCGGCCCGAATGCATGGGCTCGGGCCTTGAGGGCATTGTCAGACACCCGCGCTGCATTTGTGTCAAAATAGGGAGGATTGGCCATGACATGATCAAAACCACCCGTCTGGAGCCCCGCAGCGGCAATCCCTGACAGAATGTCGGCTTCCACGAAGCTGACACGATCACCCAGATCATTGCGCCTGGCGTTTTGGCGCGCAAGGGCAACCATTTCCGGTTCAACCTCCAGGCCCGTCACAATTGTTCCCGCCAGTCGCGAGGCCAGACACAAAGCAGCAACGCCGACACCGCTGCCAGCCTCCAACACGGCATCGCCAGATTTCGCCGACACGGCGGCTGCAAGAAAAACCGCATCAATGCCGGCGCGATAGCCTTTCTGGGGCTGCAAAATTTCGAGGCGCCCGCCGAGAAACTGGTCATCGCTGGTAACGGCCACGGCAGAGAGGGCCTGCAGATCAGTTGGCATGATCCTCAATCCCGGCTTCGGTCAGAACAAACCTGGCCTGATCAAGCTTCTCCCCTTCCACCATGAGGCGACACGGCAATATGCCGAGGCTGCCTTCAATAATGCTCATGTTTGTGTCCAGCACCACATGCTCAATCTGAGCCTCGGTGAGAAGGGACACAATGAACGATATGAGAACCGGGTCGTTGGTTCGAAGCAGTTCTTTCACAAGCTCAGTCCTTGCATCCATCTATTGAGCTGTTGAATACGCAACTGCGGCTGCAAAGTGAAGCGTTGTCTCCGGTGACAGCGCTCACGAATGCGTCGGCAAAGTTGAGCGAGCGGCCAATAGTCGCTCTTGCTCCCGCCCCTCGCGCTGCCTATGCTCAAGCCAACGATAAAAGTATGTACGGGGATTTCAGGTGGGCGTTGTTGTACCCATTGCTGGTGGCGCCAGAAACGACGCCAGTATCGATCCACTTCTTGCGCTGGTTGCCGACGACATGCAGGGCGTTAACAACGTCATTCTGTCGATGGTACGCTCTGATGTTGAACTGATACCGGAGCTTGCACAGCATCTGATCAACTCCGGCGGCAAAAGATTGCGTCCGGTTTTGACCATCGCCACAGCACAGATGTGCGGCTATGAAGGCTCCTCCCACGTCAAGCTGGCGGCGGCTGTCGAGTTCATGCACACCGCCACCCTGCTTCATGACGATGTGGTTGATGAGAGCGACCTGCGCCGCGGGAAGGTTGCAGCCCGCATTCTCTGGGGCAATGAAGCAAGCGTCCTGGTTGGCGACTTCCTGCTCGGTCAGGCCTTCAAGATGATGGTGGAGACGGAATCTCTCGTCAGCCTCCGCATTCTGTCGAGCGCCGCTGCCGTGATCGCTGAAGGCGAGGTTATGCAACTCGCCGCTTCCAAAGACACATCAACAACAGAAGATGCCTATCTTGAAGTCATCAATGCCAAAACGGCGACGCTGTTTTCCGCTGCAGCAGAAGTCGGTGCCGTGATCGCCGGCAGTTCCAGAGACGAGCAGGCAGCATTGGAGTCCTTCGGCCGCAATCTTGGTATCGCGTTCCAGTTGGTTGACGATGCACTCGATTACTCAGGCAAGCAGTCATTGCTCGGCAAGTCCGTTGGCGATGATTTTCGCGAGGGCAAAATTACCTTGCCCGTGGTCCTGTCGTACCGGCGGGGTTCTGCCGATGAACGGGAATTCTGGAACCGTACCCTGGAAGAAGGCACTCAAAACGATGAGGACCTGGAGCTTGCGGTTTCCTACATGGAACGACATGGTGCCCTCAAAGACACCGTGGAGCGCGCCCACCATTACGGCGCCATCGCCAGAGACGCCCTCGAGATTTTTCCCGACAGCCCTCACAAGAACGCCCTTATGGATGCGGTGGATTTTGCGATTAAGCGGGACTACTGACACAACGATCTAATCGCCTGAATATCTGGCACCAGCATGGAGGTATCTGCACATGTCCAACATCTGGCGCTGGCCCATCGACGAAGTTCATCACATCTCAGGCACGGCAGGACCGCTGACGTTTGTCGGTGGTGCCGGCGATTTTGATGACCAGGGCCGCATTCGCAATGCAGGCAATCTGGATGCCCAGATTGACGGCGCTGTCGCCAATATCGCCATAGCGCTGGGTGGCGAAAGCGCCACGCTCGAAGATGTTGTGCGGCTCAAGGTTCACTACACAGCCGATGTCGACGACTGGCACGTGATCAAACGCCTGGCTGATCTTTTTCCAATCGACCCCATGCCGGCCATTTCAACCGTGCCTGACCCCATGCAACCCTTTGCCGACCAAATGGTGCAGATTCAAGTCGTTGCGCAACGGGGATGGCGCCATGGCCAAAACGTCCGATCTTGTCCGCGCCCTGTGCCACCACAATGGCGCGAGGCCTTCGCTGGACGGGCCGTGACGGGCGGCCTGCGCGCTGGGGAGTTCATTGCGGTCGCAAACCGCACGGCTCAAAACGCCGAGGGGGCCGTGGCTGCGCCGGGTGACGGCATAGCCCAGAGCCATGAAATCATGGGCTGGCACAAGGAGACGCTTGCAGCCCTTGGCGCGGGCTTCCAGGACGCCGTCAAGATGGAAGGATACTACTTCGGCACCACGCGGGAGGAATGGCGACCATTGGCCCAGGCGCGGGCCAGTCACTTTGCAGAGCCAGGTCCTGTGGCGACCGTTGTGCCCTGTCACCGGCTCAACCCTGAAGGTGCTGTTACAAAGATTGAAGTCATGGCCATGCGCGATGAGTGGAACGGTTTCGATAAATACATTCCGCGCGATGATTTCTGGCCAAGGCGCGTCTGGGACTGGCAGATCCCGTTACCCTATCGCCAGGCAATCCGTCTGCGAGATACAATCTGGCTCGGCGGACAGGTTCCCTCGGAACCCTTCATGAACACGTCGAAACCGATGTACCCGGCAGAGCTCGTTGCTCAGACGCGATTGGTGATGACCTGTCTTGAGGACCTTCTGCGTGGCTTCAACCGCACCACGGCGGATCTCAAACTCATGGTCTGCTATTTCACCTGTCCAGACGGCGAAGAGACGACGAAACTTTTCCTCGACACGGTGTCCGGCATGATTGGCGGCGCCCTGCCGCCAACCACACTGGTGCCGAAACCGGGTATGCACACGCCTCTGGGAACGGTCGAAATCTGGGGCGTGGCACAGGCCTAGAGCGTTACACAGTAAATTGCTCTAGACCAATGAACGCTCCGCTATTCCGCGCATGTGATCAGCGAAGGCTGTATCCTCACCTTCCAGCAATGCAGGTAACGCTGCGCGAAAGTCCTTGCGCGCGCACCATTCACTCATGTCGTCTTCCCACGATGACCACATGCGTTTCGTGTCACGGGTCATGCGCTCGGAATAGACGATGATGTAAGCTTTCTCGAACAGCGATATGAGAATGTTGAACAAGATGAGCTGGCGCTCCTCTTCCTCGCCGCTCAGAGGGCCGGCGCCACTTGGACCGTGGATCAGTCGCAAGTCCGCATGATCCAGCGCAAGTTTGAGGAAATTGTCGTATTCCTCCGACAGCATTCGATGCAGCTCGTTCTCCTCATTTTGCCGTTCCTTGCGCTGCTCCATTACGAAAACAACTATTGCAGTTGGCAGACCGAGGATGGTGATCACGTAACTCAGTGCCTCAAGGATCTCCATGGTGCTCATGACGCAGCTTCTCCGGTATGCCGGTCTCCAAGGGCCTGCATCAGCGGCGCCAAGGCATCTCCATAACGCTTCCAGCGTCCCGACGAACTCGTATAGATGGGTTGACGCACCTGCCAGCGGCTGGGGGTGGATACGACCCTTTCAGTATCGAAATAGCGCAGACAGCCGTCTTCCCACTCAAGCTCGAGGAAATCGATGAGAGCACGGCTGACGCCTTCCTGATCGGCGATGAGACTTTCATATTGAAGCTCAAAAATCGGCAGTGGGGAAACCTCACGCCAATGATCCATCAACGTTGCATACTCCCGGTAATATTGACCAAGGGTCTCAAGATTTGCGTTGTAGCCGTGACTGGCGTTGAAATTCTGCATGAAGCAGGAAACACAGGTATCCATCGGATCACGGCGACAATGAATAATGCGGGCACGGGGGAACATCATGCCAATCAAGCCAACATGCTCGTAATTATGCGGGTTCTTGTCTGTAATCCGCAGGGCGGTTTTCGGCGCCCGCTCAAAGGTTGAGAGATAGGCATTCGCGTGGGCCGCAATTGCTGCCGGATCGAGGTCACGCACGCGGTTGGCAAAAGTTTCCGGATCGGGATCGCCGAAGCCAAGTCCACGGGCGATCTGCCTAAGGTTCGGCAACTCGCCCAGTCCGTGGGCCTGCGAATGGCTGGCAACAATTTGTTCGGTCAACGTTGTGCCTGAACGGGGCATGCCGACAATGAATACCGGCCGCGCATCTGAGATCCCAACGCCTGGACGCGGGGTGAGAAAACTCCTGGAGTAAAGTTGACGTGCCCGGGCATAGGTCCGTCTGTGCAGGTCCATGTGAAACAGCACGTCGGCGTGTTCCTTGCCTCGTACAAAATGATAGATGGCTTCTTCCCAGTCCTCGACATCATTGGATAGTTTGCCGAGAGAATGGTGCAGAAGAACCCGTTCCTGATTTTCCAGGCCCGGGTCATCGAGCAACCGGCGGGCCTTGCGGATCAGGGGATCTCCGGCCTCATACCTGCGACACAAGGCAAGCCCCGCAACAGCTCGCACACTTTCCGGTGCATCCTCAAGGAGGCGCTCAAAGGCCACCGCCGCGCCGTTCAGATCTCCCGTCTCTAGCGCCAGTTCCGCCAATGAAAGGCTGGGCCGCACAGCCTTCCGATCCTCTTTCAGGGCCAGCTCTTTCTGTCGGCTGGCCTTCGCTACTTCACCCTGAGT
>JAJFHB010000640.1 GCA_021775795.1 Hyphomicrobiales bacterium
TACAATTCGGACGCTGTGAAGGTCTCGCAATCCCTGATATCACCCGATTTCCAGCCGTAGTCAAACCAACGCACGCGCTGATCTGAGGTGCCGTGTGTAAATGATTCGGGCACCACATAACCCTGCGATTGTTGTTGCAAACGGTCATCGCCGATTGCAGCCGCAGCGGTCAATGCTTCCCTGATGTCACCGGACTGAATGATGTCAAACTGTTCATCTGCATGGTGAGCCCAGACGCCGGCGAAACAATCTGCCTGTAACTCCATCCGGACAGAATTCTCGTTGGCACTTTCGGGGTTTTCCCGTCGCTGCTGATGCACCCATCCAGCTATGCCGATGACGGTTTGAACGTGGTGACCCACTTCGTGGGCAATCACGTACGCCTGAGCGAAGTCACCCGCGGCTCCCATGCGCCGCAACTCCTGATAAAAACTAAGATCGATGTACACTTTTTCGTCGGCGGGGCAGTAAAACGGACCCATTGCAGATTGTGCAGCGCCACAGGCTGACCTGTCCCAATCGGTGAAAAGAACAAGTGCAGGCACCCGATACGCCTCGCTCATTTGCTCAAAGAGCTTTGTCCAGACATCTTCCGTCGAGCCGAGCACCGCCGTTACAAAGTCAGCAAGCTCGTCGTCGGCTGGAATATCTGTTTGTGTTTGCGTTTCCGTTGTTGTGCTGTCCCCGGTGAGCTGCCCCTGCAGCAATGCGGATGGATCAAAGCCAAAGACAAGCGCCAGGATAACGATGATGACAAGGCCGAAACCGCCGATCTTGCCGCCGCCCGAGCCACCGGGAATTCGCATTCTCCCGCTTCCCGAGCCACTACTCGTAGACTGTCGACGATCATCGACATTCTGGCTACGCCTCAAATCCTTCCACCGCATCCCAAAACCTTCTTGCAGAAACCACTGAACGCTTTCTTGCGCACTCTATCGTGACAATTCAAGGACTATAGCGCTCCTATGGATTGGAGTTCTAGAGCATATCAACGTGAAATGCTCTAGTGTGAAGATGGTTTGGCAGCAATCCACACAGTTGAGAATGATGCTTCCGCTTGCAGCCTGTCAGGCCGAGATCCGACGCGCAGGCTGCAACCGGTCGATCGCGGAGGCTTGACCGGTCTGTGGGAGGTTGGGTAATTCGACGCGTACAGTCGTTCCCTGCCCTTTGGCACTTCGAACGCTTAAATCGCCATCAAGCAGATGAACGAGTGAGCGCGCCAGCGGCAGCCCCAACCCCGCTCCCTCATAATTTCGCGCAAACTGCTGGTCCACCTGTGCAAAGGGTACGAGCGCCCGATCAACCTCGGCTGCTTCCATTCCGATGCCTTTGTCTGAAACTTCGATAGCCGCACCATTCGCAGTGCCTGCGGCGCGAACCAGAACTGAACTTCCAGCCTGCGAGAATTTGATCGCGTTGGACAGGATCTGAGTGACAATTTTCGTAACCGCTGCGGCATCGCTGGAGATGGACAATGAATCATCATCCAACACGACATCGATAGCTATTTCTGCCTCTACAGATTCCTGCTCCATTTCCCGGGCGCTGGTTGCCAACGCTTCAGAGACCGCAAATCCATCCACATCGAGCGTGTATTCGTTGGCTTCTATGCGTGCGAGATCGATGGTCGCATTGATGATAGAGAGCAGGTTGTTGCCGGAATCTCTTATGAAGCCGACGTAGCCTTCATAATCTGCACAACCAATCGGGCCTTGCGCCTGGCCGACGATCAAATCGGCAAACCCGATGATTGCATTCAAAGGGGTGCGCAATTCATGGCTCATATTTGCAATCAAGGCAGATTTTGCGCGGTTGGCCGCTTCGGCATGCTGCTTGGCATCGCGGAGTGCCCGTTCTGTTTGCTTTTGTTGCGTAATGTCATGGCAAACTATGACAGCGCCACCTTCTCCGATGTCGTTGCGTCCAATGCTGTAGATCATGCCGTCACGGCAGGCGTATTCGTCACAACTTTCCCGCAATTGAGGAAAGCTTTCATCGATTATGACGTCGCCGAGATGTGTGTCAGCTGACTGCTCGGGAACAACGCTGCCCGCTTCGCGCACCAATCTGTCCAGAACTTCCACAAAGCGATCATTCCAGGTGACCAGACGCCCACTTGCATCAATGGCCGCAATGCCAGCGCCAGTGTTATCCAACGTTGCCTGGAGCAACGCGGTCCGTTCCATGAGAAACCGCCGCCCACGGGCCTGATTGATGGCGTACCGTATGGTTCTGTCGAGAGTGGCAGCTGTCAGCTCGGATTTCTGCAGAAAATCATAGGCGCCAGCCTCCATGGCGGCGATGTCCATCTGCCTGTCGCCCATTCCGGTGAGGAAAACAACAGGAACATGGTTGGCTATCTCTTTGACCTGCTCAACAAACTCAATGCCTGTGAGGCCACCTATGCGAAAATCGACCAGACAAATGTCGAATGTATGCTGCCGCAGCGCAACCACACCGGCATCAAACGTCGTCGCCCATTCCACGCGGTGTTCAAAATCCTCGATTTCACTCAAGAATTCAGACGCCAGCAAGAAGTCGTCTTCGTCATCCTCAACAAGCAGTATCGTTGTGCACGTATCATTCATCGGAAGGTTGCCGATCTAGAGCGTTTCACGTTCATAGGGAGCGGCCTAAGCTTTTGAATTCGCTGGCAAAGACACAACGTCCAGCCAATAGCGACCAAAGACCTTCATGAGGTCCACGAAATCGGTGAAGGTGACCGGCTTGGTGATGAATGAATTCACACCGAGGCCGTAGGCTCTGATCACATCTTCATCCGCCTGAGAAGTTGTCAGCACAACGACCGGGATACGCTGTAACTCCGGATCTGCCTTGATTATACGTAAAGCTTCTCGCCCATCCATCCGAGGCATATTGAGATCCAGCAGGATCACACCCACCGGCGGCTGCTTCGTTGCAAGGGCATACTTTCCAGACGACCTCAGATACTCGAGCAGGTCTTCTCCATCTTCCACGAAGGCGAGATTGCTCTCCAATCTGGTTTCTTCGAACGCTTCACGGGTCATCATCCGGTCGTCCGGATCGTCATCGGCCACGAGGATCGTTACTGGCTTCGACTTATTCTGCATTTTGGATGTTCCCATGTTCTTGCTGCGATATCGGCAGCCGAATAATCATCGTTGTGCCGACATCAGGTTCACTCTTCGCCCTGATGCAGCCGTTGTGCCGCTCAAGAATTTTCCGGCAGGCAGCCAGACCAATGCCTGTACCCTCATATTCGGAACGCCCGTGAAGGCGATGAAATATCTTGAAAATCTGCTCGGCGTATTTCTCCTCGAAGCCAATGCCGTTGTCGCTGACTTCGATTTCACAGAAGCGATCGGGACGACCGACACTCTCTTTTGAAGTGTCCACCTCCACCCGGCGGATTTGAACAACAGGAACTTCGTCCGGTTTCCGAAATTTCAGGGAATTCGAAATCAGATTCTGGAAGAGCCGGCGCATCTGCATCGGATCGCCGTCAATTCCGGGGAGAGTATCGATTTCAATTCTTCCACCACTCGATTCAAAACCAATTTCGAGGTCGCTTACAACGCCTTCGAGAACAATGCCGAGGTCGACTTTCTTGAACGGCTTCTCGCTGGTTGAGATACGGGAGTACTCCAGCAAATCCTGGATGAGGGTACGCATTCTCTGAGATGCGATCTGCATTCGCTCGACGTACGCCCGGCCATTCTCATCCAGAGAATCGCTGTGTTTCTGGCGCAATCGATCACCGAACGCCTCGATCTTGCGTAGGGGCTCTTGCAGGTCATGCGAGGCTACGTAAGCAAATTCCTGCAATTCCCGGTTGGAATATTCCAATCGTTGAGCATACCCGTTCAACTGATCCGCATGCTCTTCCATCTTGGTTATGTCGTAGAAGGTGACCAGCACATCGCCATTCCCCAGAAGATTATTTTGCACCTCGAACGAGCGGCCATCCCGAAAATTCATTTTGTCGCCCTGGAAGCCCGTGTCGCGCGCCGCGCCATGTGATTCAAGAATGCGATCAGTGGCGTCTTCATACCAAAGACCGCTTTCGCTGATAAATGCCCCGATGTCGCGAACCGAAACATCACGCTGGACGAGCTCATCAGGCAGCCCGAAAATTTCCTGAAAGCGATCGTTGCAGACAATCAGCCGGTCTTCCGCATCAAATGTGGCAAGCGCCTGAACCATGGCGTTCAAGGCACCATCGAAGTAGGCATTTTGCTTTGCAAGTGCTTGAGAGAGCGCTTCGAACTGATCGGCCTGCTCCCGCAGAGCAACAGATTGCCGGTGCGCCAGGGTTACATCGCGATAGGCCATGAGCATGCCATCGTCGGGCGTACGTACACATTTGATTTCGAGAACCCTGCCATCCCGCAACTCGCGGCAATATTCCATCGCCCCTTCGCTGCGAAGCCGTTCACGCCGCTCCTCGAAAGCCGCTGCCGCGTCCTCGATTCCGTGCACTTCTTCAAAATAGCGATGAAGAACACTCGATGGCACGCCTTCCTGGGCCAGGTGTTCGGGGATGCCGAACAGGTCGAGCCATTTTTGATTGCACAGAGCGATACGATCATCTGCTCCAACCACAACAAGGCCATCGCTGATGGTGTTTAAGGTGACATCAAGCTGCTGGTTCTTCTCCCGCAGTGCCTGCCCCATTTCTACGAGCTGCCTCTCCCGGTTCTTGAACTGGGTGATGTCCGTGTGCAGCCAAACAGCACTGCCGCTTTTCGTCTTTTGTTCGTTGACCAAAAACGAACGGTCACCCGATCGTTCAATTTCGAACTCCCGACGCTCCGCCCTGTGCGCTTTCAT
>JAJFHB010000065.1 GCA_021775795.1 Hyphomicrobiales bacterium
CATAATGTTGCACGGGCGGGAGAGCCCTGGGGTGGAGGGCAGGCCATTTCGATCGACCATGCTGGCGGTGTTCTGGTGGGCGGAAGCGATCCGCGAAAGGATGGTCTGGCGCTTGGCTATTAGGGCGCACTCTCTACACACTAAGAGGTGGTTGGATTTTCAAGCCACTCAGGCGCTGCGCCGCGTTGGCAGAGCTTTCGTTGAATTTGTTTGCAGAACGGTCTGACGATAGGCTGCGGTTGCCGTCTCCGGAAAATGGCGCATGAGACGCCGGTCTGACATGGACGGGAGTTTTTGCGCGATCACCTGAGCTGTTACCAGGGTACGGCTGGATGATTGGGCAGGCGTCTGGCTATCATTTCTGGCTTCCACAAGGCCAAACGGCACAAGTTCCCGACCCTTGGTGTTCGCACGGGCATCGTTGGAACCGCTATTGTCCCTTGTTGCGCCGCGGGGTGCTTCGCTGCGCTTAACGGGTTGTATTGAGCTGCGTTCGATACGCATAATTCCAATCTCGTGTCGCATTTTGAACCAAGTCCAACAGCCGTTGCAATTAACTCGCCAACCGTTACAGGCGTTAACTTTTTGTTAACCCTGCTTCTATTTGGCGGGTAAATGTGGCGAAATTCGAAGCAAAAGTGAGCGTTTTAGCCACCTCAACCTTCCGGGATTTTGCGTTCTTTAAGACTTGCCCGATAGCATCCGATCTCAAATAAGCCGTGCTGTTTGAAGGTGCGGAAACGGTGTTTGGGACTTCCAGGAAGGGGGCGTCAAAGTGGGCGTAGAACTATCGAGCGCACGCAATTCGCAGGAAAACGGTGTGGAATTCGGCACTGCTGCAGGCACAGCAGAAGAGACGAACGCGCTGAACGCTGCGATGCCGGCAAATGGAACGGATGCAACAGTTACGGTGCTTTCAGGCCAACGCCCTGATGAGGGGACTTGGGTTCAGGAAGCGTTGGTTGCGGTTGATGAGGCCGTTTATGAGTGGGTTGTTTCAAGCGATGAATTGAAGTGGAGCGAGAATGCGGTCAGCGCTCTTGGCTTTTCAGATATTTCCACTGTCCTGACGGGGCGTCAGTTTGGTAGTCTGCTTGATCCGGATAATTTCACCAATCGCTATGAAACCGTCATCAATTCATCTCAGGTGGATGAAGGTGAGGGCGTTGCCTTCCAGCTTCAATATCGCATGTTTCCCCGAGGCCGCGAGGACGGCACTGCTGTCTGGGTCGAAGACACAGGCCGCTGGTTTGGCGGTCTGGATGGCCAGCCTGACAGGGTCATAGGTGTTTTGCGCAATGTGAATGATCGTCTGGTGCGTGAGCAGGAGCTGAACTATTTGAGCACCTACGACGCGCTTACCGGTCTTATGAACCGGGCCCGGTTGGCGGAAGCTCTGTCCGAAACAATCACAAGCTCGGAACAATACCGCATTCCATGTGCGTTCATGCTCGCGGGCATCGACAATCTGGCAATGATCAACGATGCCTACGGCTTCGATGTGGCCGATAAGGTGATAGCTGCGGTTTCCGAGCGTCTCCGGGCGGCAATGCGAACCGGTGATTCAATCGGACGTTATGCAGGCAACAAATTCGGCCTCATTTTGTCCAACTGCTCTGAACAGGATATGGAAGTCGCGGCACGACGGTTGTTGCGTTCGGTGCGCGACCAGGTGATTGACACCGGGGCTGGACCTGTTTCCGCAACGATTTCTGTTGGCGGCCTGTGCCTGCCCAAACATGCGCGAAACAGCCATGAAGCGATGGTGCGTGCCGAAGAGGCCCTGAACAGCGCCAAACTCAAGCACCGTGACAGCTTCATCATTTACAAGCATTCGCAAAAGCGGGAATCCCTGCGCAAACGCAATCTCATGTTTGCCGATGAAATTGTCTCGGCTCTCAATAACCGCCGTCTCACGATCGCCTACCAGCCGATCGTTTCCACCAAGAACGAAGAACCGGCACTTTATGAATGTCTGTTGCGCCTGGTCAAACCTGACAATGAAGTTGTGTCAGCTGGAAATTTCATTCCCATCGCGGAGCAGCTTGGTCTGGTGAGGCTCATCGACCACAGGGTTCTCGAGTTGGCGATGAATACGTTGGATGAAAGCGAGAATGCTCAGCTTTCGCTCAATATTTCAGGGCTTACTGCCTCTGATCCGCGCTGGTTTGCCAATCTGACGGCGTTCATTTCCGCACATCGCGAGTGTGCCGAGCGGCTGACGGTTGAAATCACCGAAACCGTGGCGCTCGAAGACATTGCAGAAAGTGGCCGTTTTATTGCCTCGCTCCGGGATCTTGGCTGCAAAGTTGCCATTGATGATTTCGGTGCCGGCTACACGTCTTTCCGTAATCTCAAGATGATGGAAGTGGACATGGTGAAGCTGGATGGGTCTTTCTGCCATCAGCTTTGCGAGAACAAGGATAATCAGTTCTTTGTCCGCACCCTCATCGAGCTTGCGAAGAACTTCGATCTTGAGGTTGTTGCGGAACATGTCGAAGAGCAGCAGGATGCTGAGCTTCTCAAAGAGCTCGGCGTTGATTATCTGCAAGGATATCTCTACGGCGCAGCGTCCATGGAAAAGCCGTGGTTGAATGCTGAGGAGCAATCGGCGCAGCAGTTTATTGCTCTCTAGAGCGTTTCACGTTGATATGGAATCGGTTTGACCGGGCAGGCTGTGGAGGTTCTTATCTCTGCGTCTGGCCGATTTATAACGTCAGGACTTCTTGGCAAGATCGTTCAGTTGCTTCTGCATGGCTTCGAGCTGTGTCCGCATCTGATCAATGTTGGAATCGTCGTCTTCCTCAGACTCTGATGCTTTGGCCTCAGGACGCTCGCTGGCGGTCTGCTCAGGTTCGCTTTCTGTTGTGAAAGGCGTGAACATGGACATGGCCTTTTCGAACAGAGCCATGTTCTGTTTTGCATGTTGCTCAATCGTCTGTAACGGGTCGCCGACCCATGTCTCAGACACCTGCTGGCGGAACTTGTCCTGTTCGCGGGTCAGGGTTTCGAGGCTCATCTCAAGATAACTTGGCACCACATTTTGCATGCTGTCGCCGTAAAACCCGATGAGCTGACGCAAGAAATTGACCGGTAGAAGATTGTGACCCTTGCTCTCTTCCTCGAAGATAATTTGAGTAAGGACTGAGCGTGTGATGTCTTCGCCGGTCTTTGCGTCAAACACCAGAAAATCCTGCCCGTCCTTGACCATTTCAGCAAGGTCTTCAAGGGTTACATAGGTACTCGTGGCTGTATTATAGAGCCGCCGGTTGGCGTATTTCTTGATCGTGATCGGCTCTTGGTCCGAAGATTTGTTCATCTGCGTAACGGTCTCTTGCCCAAGGGTCATTAATCTCGCAAAGCCTGAATGCTGGCTTCCGCAGTTATTTTTGCGCCTGCGAGAAGGATTACGCAAGCGCGGAATCAAACTCACGCCAACAATTCACCCGAGGCGTCAGCAGAGGCAGAATGCATGTTTATGGGGGAGGATAGCCGGATTAGACTAATGGTGCAGTGCAACATAATTGTTTTGCAGTTGCTAAATGAACGCTGAATGACTATCTTTATGCCACTTTTCAGAGATCAGGCTCTCCTGGAATTGCGGCACTTCTGTACTGTTTCTGACACGTCGGTTCGCCGGTATATGTGAAGTCAAGAAACCCGCTTTCGCGAGAGCATTCGCTTAAGGAGTTGAGGCATGGCCAATTCACAAAATGAGATTGTAATTGTATCGGCGGCGCGGACGCCGGTTGGATCGTTTAACGGAACGCTCAGTGCGGTATCAGCGCATGAGCTCGGCAGGATTGCCATTGAAGCCACATTGGAGCGCGCCAGTGTTCCTGCAAACGATGTGGACGAAGTTATCATGGGGCAGATCCTGACCGCTGGTCAGGGCCAGAATCCGGCACGGCAGGCATCCATCAATGCAGGCATTCCGGTTGAAAGCCCTGCATGGGGTGTCAATCAGCTTTGCGGATCGGGGCTTCGGGCTGTGGCTCTTGGTTTTCAGCAGATCCGCAACGGAGATGCGGATGTCGTCATTGCCGGCGGACA
>JAJFHB010000641.1 GCA_021775795.1 Hyphomicrobiales bacterium
CGAGCTGCTTGCCATGAGTGAAGTGACTTTGTTCAAGACCCGTGAAGATCAGGAGCGGGCCAAATCATTGATCACTCGCTGGAGAGGCAATCGCGTTTGACGAAACGTCCGCAACGCACCAGGTCATGACCTAACCATGCCGAATCTGGCACATCATCTCAATTTTGAAGACCTTCGAAGTCTCGTGCAGACGGCGCGGCAGCAGGGCTTTTATATAGGCCCTGACCAGATGATTGCGGCTTCGGCTGTTCTTCTGTAATTGTAGAACAGCTCTGATGGTCCGGTACCGGCAGAAAACCTTCGTACTGCCCTTGGCGCGATCATCTGCAAGACGCCGAAAGAGCAGGAATCCTTCTACTACATTTTTGATCACTGGTATGACAACTGGCGTGCGACGCAAATCCGTAGCGGCGATGCGGGAAGCAAGTTCGAGCCGAAAGAGCCGATCATATCGCGCACCCGCCGCCTGCCCTATGTGCTGGGTGCCATTGCCGCCGTAATACTGATTTTCGTCACTTCATATGTGGTTCGGGAATTTATCGTTGATCCGCCCGTGATTGTGGATCCGGTTCTGGAGCCAACGCCTGATCCAGGGCTCGGAACGAACCCAGATCCGGATCTGAATCCCGATCCGGATACAAAACCCGACCCCGGAATCGATGGAAAGCCTGACCCGGGCACGGACGTCAGACCTGATCCCGATCCGGATACAAAACCGGACCCAGGGCCCGAGCCCGATCCGGGACCTGATCCCGACCCGGGAACCAACCCTGATCCGGGACCTGATCCCGACCCGGGGATTGATGCCGGGCCTGACCCCGATCCGGGACCCAATCCTGATCCGGGACCTGACCCCGATCCAGGACCGGGACCTGGCCGCGATCCAGGTCAGCCCGTAGACGAGATTCCCGGCCTTGGACAACTGTCCGAGCCGACGATCGTTACGGCTGTGCCGCCGCCGGGGCCGACTCTTGTTGACTATTATTCAATTTACTTCCTGGCGTTCGGCGATGCAGCTTCCGCAACACCGATCATCGCGTTTCTGGCCTGGCTGCTGTGGCGCTGGTCAACGCGCCAGGCCTGGCTCGAGCGACGCTCGGAGCATGACGTACCGGAATTGACGACCTTAAGAATCGCACGTCCGGAAAACAGCCTGTTCGGCAACCGCGATTACAAACGCGCCCTGCAGTTGCTGCGCCGGCATCATCGCCGGCCAACGCGGAACATCAATGTTGAAGAAACGGTGCGTGCATCATCTGAGCGTGCCGGATTGTTTACGCCTATCTACAAAACGCGGCAGACAAGCCCAGAGTACCTGGTGCTGGCGGACCGCAGCACTTTGAGCGATCACCAGGCGCACCTGATCCGTGAGTTGGTTCTGCAGTCAAAGAGCGAACAGCTTTACATTGACCTCTATTATTTCGATGGCGACCCGCGTGTCTGTTATTCCGAAAAGGGCCGTCTCGATTCAGTCTCACTGGATGAACTGGCTGCTCGCCACGGCGGACAGCGCTTGCTGATCGCCACCGATGGCTCGGCCATGTTCGATGCCGCGAAGGGCGCCGCACGTTCGTGGACACAGATGTTCAGCGCCTGGCGCGAGCGGTCCTTGATTGTTCCACAAAGCGGTGATCGCTGGGGCGCCCAACAATCAGCCCTGCACAGTTCGGGCTTCGGCGTCATACCTCTCGATCAGCATGGCCTGCTCAGCCTCGGTGAGGCGTTTGAGGAAAGCGGATCAGCATCGGGAGAATTTGTTCCACCCTACATGCGGCCGGAGCTGCCTCCCGGCGCCAGCTATCCCTCTGTGCTGCTTGATGCAGACAGCAAATGGCTTAATCCGAATGTGGAAGCCGATAGTGCTGAACTGGATGAATTGACATCGCAGCTGCGCGCCTATCTGGGCGAACAGGGATACGAGTTGCTCGCGGCCTGCGCGACGTTCCCTCAACCACACTGGGACGTCACCCTCTATCTTGATCAGGTTCTGCATGATCATGACGACACGGGCTCCCGTGAACAGCGCCTGGTCATGCTTGCGCAGCTTCCCTGGTTCCGCAGCGGCAGCATGCCCGATTATCTCAGGCTCCATTTCCTCGGCGGCCTGTCGCCGGATCGCGAAGAGGAAGTCAAAACAGCCCTGCAGCGCCTTTTGAAAAGCGCCTTCGAACCGGCAACGGACAGTGTTGAACTCGAAATTGCACAGTCATCGAAGCGTGATCTTCGGCAGTGGGCCAGTGACTTTTTCAAGAATGAGCCAAGCGATGCCGACAGCGGTCTGCACGATCATATCTTCATCAAGTTCATGGTCAGCGGACGCCCCAATCCGCTTGATGTCGAATTGCCGAAAATCCTCGAAAAAATAATTCCCGGGAGCGGCTGGAGCAGATTCAGTATCGACGCCACGGCTAGAGGGATCGCCGGCTTGCTTGCCACAGTGGCCGTGCTCGCCGCCTTCTCGTGGCTTGAGGGGCCGCTTCGCAATGTCACCGTACTGAGTGCAACGGATTCCACTTCCATGCCATCGGGCATGAATATGGAAGCGGCGCCAAGACTGGATGAAAACAACGAGGACGGTTCATCCCTGGTCGTGCCCACCATTGCCTTCAACCCGACGAACCCGAATGAATTCATTCTGGTTGATGCCACCGGGCACCTGCTCGTGGGGCAGATCCAGGATAACGATTTCTCGGAGGACGGAAACCTGACGGAGGTCCAGGGGGTGCGGGTCAGAGAGGCTGCTTACACCGCCTTTGGTGATGAAATCTTCGCCACCAAGATGGACGGCACTTCGGTGTTTTACGACGTGAGCCAGGCAGGACGTGGCACCGTTGAAGAGCAACGTCCGATTACGGCGGTTGGCCGCCATACTCTGAGTGCCTCAGGCGATCATGTTATCTCCGTCAACGGAGCGGATGTCAGCTTCAGGCACATTGATGATCTCGAAGATATGCAGCTTGCGTTTTCCCATGTGGAAAACGTTGAGTATGCAGAGATGGACCCCGAAGGCACAACCATCACGGCGATATCAGGCAACTACATGTCTGTGTTTGAAGTGACGACCCGACAAAGCAATGTCTGGGCTTTCAGCCCGACGCACAAAGAAACCGTCGGCGGCGCCAGCGTCGAGCGGCTCTGGCACGTCAATCAAAACTCTATCGTCATCTACTATTCAAACGGCCACACGCTGATGGTGGAAAACCGCAACACAACCATCATCACACATCATGGCTATGAGTTGCCCGAGGCCTCTGAACATCCAGTTCCAAGCGGGCTGGCAGACACCTTGTGGGGACCGCAGTCCGACGAACGCCAGTACCCTGTGCAATATCATCACGGGCTTGATCATCTGATTGTCATGGGACACCGGATTGAAGACGGTGACAGCCCATCTGTCGCCAAGCATCCGTTCTACGGACACAAGGATCCGATCCTTTTTGCCCAGGTCGACCACAGCGGCCAGTTCGCCATAACGTCGTCTGCAGACAACACGGTACGAATCTGGGACCTGTTGCTGCAGGAGGAAGTTGCCGTTCTGCGAGGCTCTTCAGACGACGTCCTCCTGACCGCGATAGCGCCACATAACCAGCAACTCATCTCGGTCGATCGTGATGGTGATCTGCACATCTGGGATCTTGCTGAGATCCTCCCCGCAACTGCCGTGCCGCAGGCGCCCGACAGAGAGAAAATTTTCATCGCGGTTGCTGGGCCCTATGAAGGTGAACATGCTGAAGCAACGGAACGCCTGTTCCGGCAGATCGACGACAGGCTCAACGATCTGAACCGGCTGCCGTTTGGAGAACGCGGCGTGATCGGCCGCCGCGTGATTCCGATCAGGGCGGAAGATGGCTGCAATGCGGAAACCGCGAGAAACGAAGTTTCACACCTGGTGGATCTGCAGGTCAGCTTTGTTATCGGGCATTTCTGCGAAGGCGTTTCTGAGGCGGTTGACGAACTCTATGCCGAGAACGGCATTCTGCACATTTCCCTGGCCCCGGCTCCGGTGGAAGCCGTTGATCTGGATGAAACAAGCTTCTTCCTGAGGCCGCAGTTCGGGGATCGTGAAGGCTCCATTGCCGGCCGTATGCTGGCGGACCGTTTTGGTGCCAGCCGCATTGCAATTCTGCATGTGGACAAGGCGAAATACAGCAACATCGCTCTGCAGTTGCGCCTTGAACTGAACCGCAACGGCGTGCGCGAAGTCGTGCTTCAAAACCTCGCTGGACAGGATCGTACGGAACTTGCCCGGCAGTTGCTCGAACAGCGGGTCGAGGTCGTCTATTATGCCGGCGAAGGCGATGCTGCTGCCGCACTGATGAACATCGCACATTCTGAAAACTTCCATCCGATTCTGGTCGGCGGTGAAGGCCTGCTCAGTGGTGCCTTTGGCCCGATCGCCGGCTCAACCGGCGACGGCACCATGATGACTGTGGCCAACCCCGACTATGTCGCGCCGGTCGATCCACTTGATCCCTATCGCATTCACACAGCCATGCTTGCCTGGGTTCAGGCCGTAACCAACGCTAACAATACAAACCCGGAGGATGTTTCCGGCGCCCTCAAGATCATCCTTCAGACCGACAATGTCTGGAGTGCTGATTTCCCTGCTTTCGTGCACAACGAAGACAGTGTTGAGCCTTACATCTGGCACATCTGGGAAGACAGGGCGCACACACCATTGATGCTGCGCTCCATGGCTCTGATTGTGGGCATCGGAGAATTCGAATCCTATCCTGTGCTCGCCGGCGCTGAGGACGACGCGCGCGCAATGGGCCTGTTTGCAATCGAACATATGGGCATCGAACCGACCGATGTGTTCATAAGGACGAACGATGACGCAACGCGACGTGGCATCAATTCAGCGCTACGCCAAATCGCTTCCAACACCGGCAGAGGTGATCGTGTTGTCGTGTACTTCTCCACCCGGGGCGCTCAGATCCCGGATCTGAACCAGAATGAACCCGACGGCATGGACGAAACGATTATCGCCTACGATTCGACTGATGACCGCACAGGCACCGGGCACATAACGGACGATGAACTTGAGAGCCGGCTTGATCGTCTTGTTGGCCGGGACGTGACCCTCATCCTCGACACGGACCATCATGCTCAATCAAACGGCAACGATTATGATGAAATGGGTCGGCGCCTGGAGCCGGTGTTCGTCAATGCAGCCCCAGGCCGCCGCGTCTGGTCGGGTGCAGCGCAGATGCAGACGCGCCAGGGCAGCGACGATGGTGGCGATTTTACCCGATTCTTCATGGAGGGCGCAGGCGAAGATCGGCTGGCGGACCGTAACGGCAACGGCCTGGTGACCAACGAAGAACAACTGTTCTATGTGCGCAGCCGGGCCCATGCACTTTGCAGTTCAACGCCGGAGTGCCAGGCGTCCGGCTTCAGCCCCTGGTTTGAAGGTATTCCCGGCGACATCGAAAATATACTTGTTCCAGCCGATGCAGAAGTGGCGGATGGACCGGACACGCCTTTGAACGCACCGACCCTGCAGAACACCTATGGTGTCATTGTCGGCATCGACAAATATGCAAACATTGAGGACATCGACGGCGCGGTTGCCGATGCGGACGACAT
>JAJFHB010000642.1 GCA_021775795.1 Hyphomicrobiales bacterium
CCACCCTTTGAGTCCGTCTCCGGCGTATGTGCACTCGGTGTGGTTCTATCCGGACCGGACCGAGAACTTCAAGTACTCGTTCCGGGACATCCGGCTGGTCGGACCAGGTGGCACCTTGATGCTGGCGGCGAATACCCAGCCGGCCCGGGAGTATGACGATCCGGCAACCTGCTCTTCTACCACCAACCTGGTGTCAAACCGCGCCGCGAGACGGCACGCCTGACGCAGAGCAGACACTGTTGCAAGGCGCGTTGTCACGCCCCGACCGCCGCCGGTTCCGCGCGCGGGCTTCACGACAACTTCACCGCCGCAGTGCGCCAGAAACTCCTCAGCAATACTGAGGCTCGACATCTCAAATGCCTTCGCCCGGGGGGTTGGAATGCCTTTTTCTTCAAGGAGCGATAGCGTCAGTGCCTTGTTACCCATGACATCAAGCAGCAAATGGTCATCCAGCATGACCAGTCCCTGTTTCACGATGGTGGTCAGGCCGTCACGCTCAAGCCGCGTATAGCCATACTCCCAGGGCTCCATGCGAGCACCGACGTTCGCTGACGCGGTACGCCAGAGCTCACGGTAATAGCCTTCACGAAGCTCCTTGAATTTCAGGAGCTGAAGCAAACCCGGCACGTCAAGGTAAAACCCTGAACGATGCCAGGCCCGGCGCAGGTGTTCTGTGAGTTGGTCAATCATGAAGTTGCGTTTCCGGTTTCGCCTGGCCTACTCGAACAAACACTTATCGGCACGCAACTGAGCGTCGACCCAGTCGTTAGAGAAGATGCCGCGTTTGACGTTTGAGACGTATTCTTCCATGCGTGCCCGATGAGCCTGAAGCCGGGCAGCCGTGCTTTCGGCGAATTCACGGCGCACGACGACAACGCCGCAAGCATCTCCAACAATGAGATCGCCCGGATTGACGACAATACCGCCGGCACTCACTGCGTAATTCAGTTCACCCGGGCCACGATGAAGCGGACCAAAGGGGGTGACGCCGCGAGCAAACACGGGCAGCCCTGCATCACGGACACCGGGCAGATCACGAATGAGACCATCTATGACGAAGCCACCAATGCCGCGGTAACGCGCCTTGTTTGCGACCAGATCGCCAAACACGGCATTACGGTCACTGCCACTGGTGTCAACGACGATGACGTCGCCCGGCTGCGCCACATCCAATGCCTTGTGCACCATCATGTTATCGCCCGGGAAGAGCTTCACCGTAACGGCGGGCCCGATAAGCGGTTTGTCGTTTACGAAATTCTTGATGTCGGACGACATCGTGTACATGCGGTTCAGCATGTCTGATATGTCCGTCGTCTCAAAGTTGCGGTACATATCCACAAGAGCCCGGCTCGGGCGCTCGATCTCATTTTTAACCCGAAAGCCCGGTCCAGGGATCATTTCAGCCGACTTCGGTTTGGCCGGGGCTGATTGAGCCGCGTTGTGCGGCACTTCCAGAGTGCTGTCTTGAAGCTCTTCCAATGCCTGGAATGCAGTGTTCAGTGACAATGTTTCGGAGATGGACATGGCTAGTACCTTTTCGACTGGCTCTTGTTTGCCAGTTGTCTTGCACCGACCATGCCGCTGGGTTGAAAGCGGTAAATGAGGCGTTAACAAATTTATTCGTTATATTTCAATTGGTTACGACCTTGGATATTGCCACGGAATAATGCTGGCACGACCGGGGAGAAGAATCCCGACACAACACACATTTGCGCCGTCCCGGAATGGGGCAACCGTCTGGTTTTGGGAATTCAAGTTCTGCTCAGACCCGAGACGCTCAACTCAGAGATGATGATAATCTCTCATCCATCCAAGCCGCGCTCAAGCACGTCCGGCTTGCCAGATGGCAGGCTTTGCATTGGATCAGATGCCTCAAGCGCGGGCAGGAAAGTCGTTCGATGCTCGCAGGAACGCCGCGTCGCGAGCATTACATCCCGATGATGGGCCCTCTCCTAAATCATCACACCACCGCCACAAGAGATGGTTTCGCCGGTGACGTAGCTGGCGCCGGGTGACAGGAGAAACTCCATCACGGCTGCAACCTCTTCAGGTCGTCCGGTTCGTTGCATGGGTATGTGGGCGCGCATCGCTGCGGACTTCTCGTCATCAATGCCATCTTTCGTGCCTGCATCCTTGTCGATCAACCCAGGCACAACACAGTTTACGGGGATACCCTCCGGAGCCAGATCAAGAGCAATTCCCTTCATCATCGCCACCAGCCCCGCTTTTGAAGCGCCTGAGAGAGGGAAATTGATGAAGCCCGGCCTGAATACATGAGCATTGAGAGAGCCTACTGCAACGATACGAGGCATCTCTGACTTGCGCAGATGCGGCAGGGCGGATTTGATCAGCGAGAAGAACCCGGACAAGTTGGAACCCAGCGCATAGTCGAGTTCCTCGCGTGTGCCTTCATCAAACGACTTGATAACAGGCAAACCGGCGTTGGCGACAATGGCGTCGATGCTGCCAAAGGCATTCATGGCGGCTGTGACAAGAACGTCTGCGGTTGCAGCTTCTGACATATCGCCAAGAGCAATTGCAGTCGCCGCTCCTTTCGCTTTGCACTGAGCTGCAACAGTTTCACAGCCTTCGCGATTATGCCTTGCGTGCAGCAGAAGACCGACACCTGGAGCGGCCAACCTGCGGCATAGTTCTGCACCGATGCCGCTCGATGAGCCGGTCACGATGATAGATCTGTCGATTTTGCCGTTTGCTGCCATTCACATATCCGCCTTTCCTGCCGCGATGGTTAGAGTGCACCGCGATTAACACTGCTCTGTTTCCCATCGCATCACAGAGAAGGAAGGTCAATCTGGCACGTCATGCGATGTTGCGGGCATGGCCGTGCTGGGCCTATAAGGCTGCAACAGTCGGGCACCATTTCACGGAGACGAATATGACAAGGCGAGCAGCGGACGTGCTGGTCAGCGGGCTTGAGGCCCACGGCGTTGAGCGTATCTATTGTGTTCCCGGCGAAAGCTATCTGACCTTGCTGGATGCATTGCACGATTCCAATCGCATCCAGACCATTGCCTGCCGGCATGAGAGCGGCGCAGGCTTCATGGCTGTGGCCGAGGCAAAACTGACGCGCAAACCTGCAGTCTTCGCGGTGAGCCGTGGCCCGGGTGCTACCAACGGCTCCATCGCCATCCATGTGGCAGAACAGGATGCAACCCCGCTCATCTGCCTGATCGGTCAGGTTTCAAGGCAGGAACGCGGCCGGGGAGCGTTCCAGGAAGTGGACTACACACAATTTTTCGGCGGCATGGCGAAGTGGATCGCTGAGGTCCACGACGGTGCCAAGCTTCCCGAAACGCTTGCACGGGCCTTCCACATTGCCCAGTCCGGCACACCGGGTCCTGTGATCATCGCCTTGCCCGAAGATATGCTTGCAGACCAGATTGACGAAGAGGTTGTTGTCGCTTCACCGCCGCTATTGCCTGCAGCCTCGTTGGATCAGGTTGAAGCTGTTAACGCTTTGCTGGGGCAAGCCAAGCGGCCGCTCGTTATTGCCGGCAGTCAACTGCAGGGCACAGGCGGCCGGGAAGCTCTTGCAGCCTTTGCAGAGAAGTTTCAGGTGCCTGTGGCTCTTTCCTGGAAAAGCCAGGATCTGTTCGACAATTCATCAGAGCTTTATGCCGGACATCTGGGTTTCAAATCGCCAAAACCGCATGTGGATCTGCTCAGCACCGCGGATCTCATCATCGCCCTGGGCACAAGGCTTGGTGATGTAACAACACAAGGCTTTACCCTGCCGAACGCGCCTGACCCCGCCCAGAAACTTGTTCACGTCTATCCGGACGGGTCAACAATCGGCCGTGTTTTCCGTACCGATGTGGGCGTCATGTCGGACACCACCAGTTTTCTTGATGCTCTTGTAAAAACCGGAACGCCTGCGACCTTGCCTGCCCGTGCCGACTGGATTGCGGAAATCAACAGTTTCATTTCCGCCTTTTCAGCCTGGAGTCCGCGCAGCGAAGACGACGGTCTCGATTTCGGTGTTGTGGTGGAGGCTATTGCCACACAAGCCGACGATGACGCCATCATCATCACCGATGCGGGCAATTTCTCAAGCTGGGTGCACCGGCACTGGAAACTCAAGCCTTCAGCCCGCATGCTTGCGGTTATTGGCGGCGCCATGGGATTTTCCATCCCTGCAGGGGCGGCGTCCGGCCTGCTCTACCCTCAACGTCAGACAATAGTTGTGGTTGGTGACGGCGGTGCCCTGATGACCGGCAATGAGATTGCAACCGCCATTGCGCTTGGCAGCGCACCGAAGATCTTCGTTTCGGTAAACGGCACCTACGGCACCATCAGGCTGCATCAGGAACTGGATTTTCCAGAGCGTGTCATCGGCACAGACCTCGTCAACCCGGACTTTGCAAAGTGGGGTGCAGCCTTTGGCGCCGACAGTTTCGAAATCGGCCCTGATGATGATGCCCGCGCCATCGTTGCGGCGGCATTTGCCTCGCCAAAAGCAGCCGTCATCGCGGTGCACTCAAGCGCGGAAGCCATCAATGCCTTCACAACGGTTGATAAGCTCAGAGCGGCGGCGCGCGCTTAGGGCGTTTCATTCACCTGCAGCAGTTGCTTTCTCATTCGCAATTGAATCCGGCACATGTACCGCTCGCTGAGCCCGGCCTGGAGGTGTTGGAATTGCTTCAACATCGCCAAAGCTGAAACGGCCGATGCTATCCTGTGCGGCGTCAATCTCAGGCGTTGACCTTTGGAGCCCTTCATTAGGAGGGTTGTCCACCAGGAGTCGAGCGGGATGCGTTCCTTCGACAAATCCCAGATACGGCCCGCCGAAATCATAGCCAACAAGCTCCTGAAGACGTTTTGGGAAATGCCGCGCGACCTCGGGCGGATTGCTCAAATGCTGGTTTTCTTCCTGCCTCAGCCAGCCCAGGCTGTATTGAAACGAGATGCCGGTACGCACCTTGTCAGAGTTGTTCGCGCCAGCGCCGTGAATTGTCCCTGATTGATAAAGCAAT
>JAJFHB010000643.1 GCA_021775795.1 Hyphomicrobiales bacterium
TCCATTGAATGGTTGTTGGCGAGGGAGAACAGATTGAAACCGGTACGAACAAGATGGCGCACGCCTTCGGGGTGACTGCGGAACAAATAAGGGTTTTCCTGCCCCTTCATATCGGGGGTCAGGTCATTGCGGTCGGTGACAACCGTTTCCAAATTGAGGAAGTTCAGATCCCCGTCGATCAGATGGGCAATCCCCGTCGTTGTTTCCGACCACGCCAGGGGACCATTGCGGCTTTGGACGTGATCTGCAGCGACTGTTTGCTGATTTCGATTGAGGCCGACATCACCAGTGACAAGAATGGTAACCACGCGATCGTCGGCAAGGCCACTTTCGATTGGGGCCACGAGTGCGAAAGCGGTTGCGAGCATCGCTGCCAGAGTAAAACCACTCTTCATCCGGCATTCCGCAGTTGAGGTTCTACGTTCATGGTTCCCGTGAGAACTTCCGGCCAAAATATTTTGCGACGATATCAAACTGCCTTGGCGGCGTCCTTTGCCACACCGGCGAGTTTCACCACCTTGCTTATCGAGGGAGCATGATCAGGACGACCGAGAGAATAATAGGCAATCCCCGCGTCCGCGGCATCCTTCGGGCTGTAAAGGTTTCGGAGATCGACAACCACCGGAGAGGCCATGCGATCCTTCAGTGTTGCCCAGCTGATGCCATGAAATTGCGGCCACTCCGTGAGGATGAGGGCTGCGTCGGCGCCTTCCAACACATCTTCGACCGAAGTGCGGTAGTCAATGCCGGGCATCACCTCTTTGGCGTTATCCATGGCGGCCGGGTCATAGGCCTGAAGCCGGACACCCTGCTTTTCGAGTTGCGGAAGAATGACCACACTCGCAGCATAACGGATGTCATCGGTATTGCTCTTGAAGGCGAGCCCCAGAACGGCGAGCTTCTTGCCCCACAAGGTCGTGTCCTCATAGCCCATGCGACCCCAGCCGGCAGCACAATCGCGCTCAATTTTGCCGACAAGACGCCGAATATGATGGGCATTTGAGGCCACCACCGCCTCGACGATGCGCACCGGACAGTCCGCCTCCTGGGCCTGGGCAGCCAGAGCAAGCGTATCTTTTGGAAAACAAGAGCCGCCATAACCGGGCCCGGGTTTAAGAAAACTCGGTCCAATGCGTGAATCAAGGCCGATGGCGCGTGCCAGATCATCCACATTGGCACCGATTGAATCGCACAGATCGGCCATTTCGTTGATAAAGGCGACTTTCGCCGCAAGAAAACTGTTGGCGGAATATTTAATCAGCTCTGCAGTGGCGCGATCCGTCAGTATCAAGGGCACATCGCGCAGCTCAAGCGGTGCATAAAGGGCGCGCATAACCTCGCGCGCACCGGTATCCACGCACCCCACAACAATGCGCTCGGGCTGCAGAAAATCACGGATGGCGCTGCCTTCGCGCAGAAATTCCGGATTGCTCGCAACAGAAACCTGCGCTGTGGGGTTCACTTCGCGGATGAGGCGCGTCACATAGGTGCCAGTTCCAACCGGCACCGTCGATTTGATGACCACAACAGTGTAGCCGGAAAGATGTGGGGCGATTTCACGCGCAGCAGCGGCAACCGCAGTCGTATCGGCTCGACCGTCTTCCAGCGGTGGTGTTCCCACCGCAATAAACACCGCATCAGCATCGGCAACGGCTGATGCAACATCAGTACCGAACTTCAATCGGCCATTACTGACGTTGCGCTGAACGATCTCGTCCAGGCCCGGCTCGAAAATGGGCAGGTCACCCAACTTGAGTCGCGCGATTTTTTCTTCGTCAATATCAACACTGTCAACGTTCCAGCCCAGTTCGGCGAAACATGCACCGCTCACGAGACCTACGTACCCAACACCCAAAATTGAAATCTTCATGAGATCTCCGCAGATTTACCGGCCCGAACACTTCCCGAGCCCACTTGCTCTTAACCGCATCGGGGGGGCCTTGTCCAGCAACGCTGACCACCTCCCGCTGGACACGGCGCAGCCGCCCCCATAGCATCACTCCGACTGTCGCCAACAGTATTGATTGCCCTCATGATCCCTGACCTTGGTACCTTTGATTACATCATCGCCGGCGCGGGGTCGGCGGGATGTGTGCTGGCAAACCGCCTGAGCGAAGATGCCAGCAAAAGCGTACTTCTTCTGGAAGCCGGCGGCAGCGACCGGCAATTCTGGATAAATGTGCCGGTGGGGTATCTCTACACTCAGGGCAACCCGCGCACGGATTGGTGTTTCAAGACAGAGGATGAACCGGGGCTCAACGGGCGGGCGCTCAATTATCCCCGTGGCAGGGTACTCGGTGGCTGCTCCTCCATAAATGGCATGATCTACATTCGAGGCCAGTCACGCGATTACGACCAGTGGCGGCAGGCTGGCAACACCGGCTGGAGCTGGGATGATGTTCTTCCCTACTTCAGGAAATCTGAAGACAATTTCGCCGGTGCCGATGTGCATCATGGTGAGGGTGGTGAATGGCGGGTCGAACAGCAAAGACTGTCGTGGGAGATACTGGATGCCTTTTCTGACGCCTGCGAAGAAGTCGGCATCCCGAAGACGGACGACTTCAATCGCGGCGACAATGAAGGTGTCGGCTATTTTCAGGTCAATCAAAGATCAGGCATCCGCTGGACGACAGCCAAGGGTTTCCTGCGGCCGGCAGCGAAGCGGCCAAATCTTGAGGTCATGACCGGGGTTCATGTTCGCCAGGTCTTGTTTGACGGCGTGAGAGCAACTGGCCTTGCAATCGACCGAAATGGCCAGGCATCCCACGTTCACGCCCGAGGCGAAGTCGTGTTGTGCGCTGGGGCCATCGGATCACCTCAAATCCTTGAGCTGTCGGGTGTTGGCGCCCCTCACATTTTGCGAAAACACGGACTTGAAGTCCGGCACGCCCTGGAAGGCGTGGGCGAGAACCTTCAGGATCATCTGCAGGTGCGGTGTGCCTACAAGGTCAACAACACCCGCACTCTCAACGAATGGTCGAGCACTCTGATCGGCAAGATCGAAATTGCACTGCGCTATGCCCTGTTCCGGTCCGGGCCCATGTCAATGGCACCAAGTCAGCTTGGCGCCTTTGCCAAATCGGACCCTTCCCGTGAGACACCCAATCTTGAGTATCATGTGCAGCCGCTGACCCTGGAAAAGTTTGGGGACCCACTGCACCCATTCCCGGCCTTCACTGCGTCGGTGTGCAACCTTCGGCCCGAGAGCCGCGGCAGTGTGCATATTCGCGATGCAGATCCACACTCTGCACCACTGATCCGGCCCAACTACCTGTCAGCCCCGGCGGATCGGCAGGTTGTCGCGGACGCCGTTAAGCTGACACGACGCATTTGTGCGGCCCGGGCACTGGAGCGGTTTTCGCCCGAAGAGTTCAAACCAGGTTTGCAGTATCGTGACGACGATGAACTCAGCACTGCTGCGGGAGATATTTCAACGACGATCTTTCATCCGGTATCAACCTGCCGAATGGGACAGGATGACCGTGCCGTTGTTGATGAGCGACTGCGGGTAAGAGGTTTGGAGGGCTTGCGAATAGCCGATGCCTCGGTGATGCCGACGATAACGTCTGGCAACACAAACTCGCCGACAATCATGATTGCCGAAAAGGCCGCTGACATGATCCGGGAAGACGCTCTTGGATCTGGCTAGGTGGGGTTCTGGCTAGGCGCAATTACGCCCCATTGTTTCTAATGCGCGAGAGGAGCGTGTCATATTGAACCTGCGCAGGTGAAAGTTCAGCGCCTTGTTGCCCGCTTCCCGGGTGAAAGGCATCTGCGGCAGCGGCCTGGGGGCCGTCTTGCGCTTCATTCTGGTCGTCGTCGCGCGAAGCAGTAACCGCTTCCGTGAGTTGACCCACCGCGCGCCAGCGGCTGACGACATCTTCAACGAAACCATCGTCATGCATTTCCGTGTCCCAGGCGGTTGAAAACTTGGCGGTATCGCCACGTGGCAGAACATCGGCTGGAAGCTCCGACAGCAAAATGCGGGAGGGCAACGGTACGCCTTCACCGAAAATGATGGTTTCACGCTCGCCCAGCGACGGCACGAATGACAGCAGCCCGGCCGAACATTCTGAAAGAGCAGAGCGGATGATGCTCTGATCTTGTTCGTTCGAGAGGCGCATGGTCAGAATTGTCGAGCACTGAGAAAAGATCGCCGGATCCACATCGCCGGGACGTTGCGAGACGATGCACAGGGAAAGACCATATTTGCGGCCTTCCTTGGCAATTCGGGAGACCGCCCTTTTCGTCGGCTCAAAGCCAAGAGAATTATCGCGCGGAACGTATCTGTGAGCTTCCTCGCATACGAAGGTCATGGGCACACGCCCTTCACTCCAGATCGCAAGGTCAAACGCAAGTCGGGCGAGGACAGAAACCACGACGTTTACAATTTCGCCCGGCAGGCCAAGCAACTGAATAACACTGATCGGCTTGCCGTTCACCGGAATACGGAAGAGACGGCGCAGAAGTGACGGCAGGTCATCTTGAACCGTCAGATTGCCAAACATAAAATCAAAGCGCGGGTCCTGTTTGAGCGACTCGACGCGGGCTCTCAAGCGCCTGTAGGGGCGGAGCTCTTTCTTGAGCTCGAGACGTCCCATCTGCTCGTCGATCAATGTGACAAGATCTGAAATTCGGTAGGGAACCGGCACATCGACGGAAAACTGAGCGGCAACCGAACTGCCGCCACGCCGCAAAAGTGTCGGGGTGCGCGATCCGTTGGTGGCGAACATACGTTTGGCCATGGGTATGAGATCACGGAGAATGTCGATTTCATCCTGATTGTTCTGCACATCGCCAATGATGATTTCGACGGCTTCCTCAAAATTCAGGAGCCAGAAAGGCAGGCACAGTGTCTTAAGGTCGACGAGTTCCACATAGCCGTTGAAGCAGTCGCCATATTCATTGTGAGGATCAAGCAAAATGATGTGCGCATTTGGATGGCGCTTCAGGACCTGACGCAACACGAGCGCCACGGTGCACGACTTGCCGGTGCCGGTGGAGCCGACGATGGCAAAATGCTTGCTCAGCATTTCATCGACTTTCAGGACCGCGGGAATTGCAAGATCCTGCCGCAGGGCACCTATTTCAATCGAGTCAAAATTTCCAAAATGGTAGGCTTTTTCGAGCACCTGGCGGGATGCCGGCATGACCTTGTCACCAAGCCTTGGATAACGCGATACGCCACGGCGAAATGTTTGCAGGTAGCCGTCCTTTTCGCGCTGCAACTCGCCGACAAGCTCCACTTCGACCACGCGTTTGCCCAACAGGTCACGGTCCGAGTTGCTGTCAGAAACCTTCATGGCAGTGTTTTGGCAGAGCACGATAGCCATATCGGTGTCGACAGTGAGGAGTGTACCGATAAGCGGACAGGCATCTTCACGGTCAACTGTCGAGGCAAAATTGTCTTTCAGAAGAACCGTCGCCTTGGACCCGGATACGGCAATGATCTCGCCGATGGGCTCGCTCTTGCCTTCCGGCTCGACGTTGCCTTCCGGAGTAACAACCCCTTCTGAAGCAACAGTTTGTTCCGTGTGTTCGGTAAAATCCATGTGCATCCCCAGCCTCAGCGCTTGTGTTTTATCGGGCTTTTGTGCGCTATAGCCGGGTGACACTAGATTCAGGCGTTTAAGTCGCCGTTAATTGTCCAGCACTGCCTTGTTTACTGGTTTACGAACCGTAAAACTTTCCCAAAAACTTAGCCTGTTCGTGACTGAAGCGAATCTGTTGGAAGTGTTCAATCCGCCAGGGGGCAACGCTGAGGAGACGTTGGGTGATGCACCGCAGACATCAATACCATTCGTAACCCGGTCAGGGCAGAAACCCAGAGCGCTTCACGTTGGTATGGAAACCGACTAGCGCGACTGCGATGGCAGCCACTCGGTCATGCGACCCACCGCTTCGCGCAAACTGTCTGCGGAGCGTGCAAAACACAATCGCATGAAACCTTCGCCTCCCGGCCCAAACGCTGTGCCAGGCGCGACACCGACGGCGATTTCATCAACCATCCGGCGCGCAAACTGCTCGGTGTCTCCGCTGCCATCCACGGAGAAGAAGAGATAAAATGCTCCCTCCGGTTCTTCGAACTGAACCCCCGGCACTGTGCGCAGAGCCTGGCAGACGATGTCGCGTCCTTCACGTGCCTGAGCGACTTGCTGAGCGATGAAGTGATCTCCCTCCTGCAACGCTGTCACGCAAGCGCGTTGCATGAACTGCGCGACGCCGGAAGTATTGTATTGAATGAGGTTCTCGATCACCTGGCCCATGGATTTGGGCGCCATCAGCCAGCCAACACGCCACCCAGTCATGGCCCAGTTTTTGGAAAAAGTGTTCACCGCAAGAAAGCGTTCTTCGGGATCACAAATATCTAGAAAGCTTGGAGGCAGCGCTCCCTCGGAGGATCCGGGGCCGAAATAGAAACGGGAATACACTTCGTCGGCGACGAGCCAGATGCCCCGCTCTCTACAGAAATCCCTGATAGCCAGCATCTCGTCAGCACTCATCACCGTGCCAAGCGGATTGCTGGGTGTGTTGACGAAGATGGCGCGTGTGCGCTCGTTTACAGCCCCAAAGAAGCGGTCAAGATCAAGATTCCAACGGCCATTTGAAAATGTCATGGGCACCTCACGAGGGCGCACGCCGGCAAGACGCAAAGGGGCCGGGTAGTTTGTCCAGGCGGGGCTTGAAAGCACAACTTCATCGCCCGCTCCTGCAATCGCCTGAATGGCGATTTGCATGGCCTGCATTCCCGATGCGGTGACAAACAGGTTTTCAACGTCGAAGGGGCGCCGGTAAAGCCCTTCATGATAATCGGCAAGAGCCTGACGCACTTCGGGAATGCCGCGTTGGTATGTGTAGAAGGTCTCACCCGCCGCAAGCGATTGCACAGTAGTATCGTAGATAAACTTGGGCGTGGGCATATCACCCTGCCCGACCCACAGCGGGATCAATCCTTCTCTATCGCGGCCGTAGTTGAAGATGGAAATAATGCCGCTCTCGGGCTCAACCCGTGCTTCCGGGCGCAATGCCCCGAGCACCGTATCTCCGTGTTCGGCATGCGTGTCAGATTGCGACATCGGACAGGGTACTCCCGTGTTCATTGCGACCGCGACAAACACGGCGGACGGGGCGCACGATAAACCTGCGCCTTCACACGTCAAGCCCCGCTAGGGCAAGCGCGGACGGCGAACCGCCCGCGCCCAATAGATTGTTCAGTTAGCGGCCTTGAGCAGGTCGCGAATTTCTTCCAGCAGCACTTCCTGCTTGGGCGGTGCTGCTGGTTCCGCTGGCGCTTCTGCTTCCTGCCGCTTCAACTTGTTCATCGATTTGACAACGAAGAACATTGCGAAGGCAACAATGAGAAAAGCAAACACCGCGTTGAAGAAAACACCGATGTTCAGCGTAACTGCACCCGCTTCCTTCGCCTGTTCCAGCGTTGCATGGCTTTCGCCGCTCAGCGTGACGAAGATGTTCGTGAAGTCTACATTACCGAGGATAAGACCGACCACTGGCATGATCATGTCATCGACCAGCGATTTTACAATGGTTCCGAATGCAGCACCGATGACGATACCAATCGCCATGTCGACAACATTCCCTTTTACCGCAAATTCCTTGAATTCCTTGAGCATAGATTTTTCTCCTCCCACCCAAATTGCCGAATCATAGGGACGCTAACGAATTTATAACAACACCGTGGCGGAAAAGCGCTTCAATAGCGTAGGATATTCGCAGTCTTGCGGCGGCATCTGTCGCTGCACCTGTAAATTGTCTGGGCTGATGGATGCTCAATGGATGGACCATTGTCGCTGTTGCGCTCGGCTATCTTGGCCTTCTGTTCGCCATCGCGAGCTACGGTGACCGGATTGCCGAGCGACGTCCCCGCAATCATGCGCGGCCGTTCGTCTATGCACTGACGCTCGGCGTTTACTGCACTTCCTGGACGTTCTTCGGCAGCGTCGGCCTTGCCGCCAATTCCGGCCTCGACTTTCTGCCTATCTATATCGGCCCCATCATCATGATAGCGGTCGGCTGGCCGATCATCCGACGGATTGCGGACCTCGCAAAGCGGCAGAACATCACGTCAATCGCCGATTTCATCGCTGCACGCTACGGCAAGAACCAGGGCCTTGGGGCCTTGGTTGCTGTCATCTCAGTGCTCGGCGTCCTGCCTTACATAGCCCTTCAACTGAAGGCCGTTTCAACGTCGCTTGAAACGCTTCTGGCGGATTCGAGCGGCCTCAATTCATCATTGTTGCAGGTTCCGATTGTGAGCGATCTCGCCCTTATGGTGACAATCACAATGGCCGTTTTCACCGTGCTTTTTGGAACACGGCACATTGATGCAACGGAACATCAGGACGGTTTGATGCTGGCCGTCGCGGCGGAATCCATCGTCAAGATCCTGGCGTTCCTCATCGTCGGCGCTTACGTCACCTTTGTCATGTTTGGCCCAAACGAGCTGATTGCCAGAGCCACTGAGACGCCCGAGGTCTCTCAACTCTTCACCGGCCGCCTTGATGGTGGGCGCTGGCTCACCATGACATTGCTCAGCATGTTTGCGATTGTGCTTTTGCCACGGCAGTTTCATGTCGCCATCGTAGAAAATGCCAACCTCAGTGACATCAAAAAGGCAGCCTGGCTGTTTCCGATTTACCTCATAGCCATCAACCTGTTTGTGGTTCCAGTGGCGATTGCCGGCCTCATTGTCTTCAGCCCCGGCACGGTTGACGCAGATACTTTCGTTCTGGCGCTTCCCATGGCGGCAGATCAGAAAATCGTCACCCTGATCGCCTTTATTGGCGGGCTGTCGGCGGCAACCGCCATGGTGATCGTGGCGACAATTTCGCTGTCGATCATGGTGTGCAATCATCTGGTGGTGCCCGTTATGCTGCGCCGCGAGCGCCTTCCGGTTGACCCGCGCGAGGACATGGGACGGGTGCTTCTTTACATCCGCCGCGGCGCCATATTTGCGATCCTTGGGCTTGCCTATTGCTATTACCGCATGGTCGGCGATTACTTTGCTCTCGCCTCCATCGGCCTTCTCTCGTTCGCCGCGATTGCCCAGATCGCTCCGGCCTTCTTCGGTGGGCTGATCTGGCGTCGGGCCACAGCCCGCGGAGCTTTTGCAGGCATCACCGCTGGTTTCATGGTGTGGGCCTACACACTTTTGCTGCCATCGTTCGTCGATTCAGGGTGGGTCTCGTCCGCAATTCTATCAGACGGTCCGTTTGGGTTTGGCCTGCTACGTCCGCGGGTTCTGTTCAATCTGGAATTCGATCCCCTTACCCACGGGGTGTTCTGGAGCCTGGCGACAAACCTCTGTGCCTATATAGCTGTCTCCTTGCTGTCACAGGCAAAGCCGATTGAGCGTCTGCAAGCTGCAGCATTTGTCGCCTCTGATCTGCCCAGCGGGCCATCCAGCTTTCGCCTGCGCCGCACGCAAATTCGCGTCGGTGACCTGATGTCGACGGTGGCGCGATACCTTGGAGAGGAACGCACGGCCCGCTCTTTCGATGAGTTCGCCCTGAACCGGGACATTGAACTTGACCCGGAGGCGGAAGCGGACAGCCGGCTCCTTCGTTACTCTGAACACTTGCTCGCCAGTGCCGTGGGGGCAGCTTCGTCACGCCTGGTCCTGGCGTTGATGATCGAGCGGCGCAGCCCCAACCGGCGC
>JAJFHB010000644.1 GCA_021775795.1 Hyphomicrobiales bacterium
AACGTCTATTCCACCGAGGTTGAGAATGCTCTGCAGAAACATCCAGCCGTATCGCAGTGTGCAGTGATTGGCGTGCCGCACGAAAAATGGGTCGAGGCTGTGCATGCAGTTGTTGTTCTCAGGCCAGGAACAAATGCTGACGCAGAGGATTTGATTGCCTTCTGTCACGATCACATCGCCGGTTACAAGTGCCCACGCGGGGTCAGCTTTCGCAGCGAACCTCTGCCGCTGTCAGGCTCAAACAAGGTTCTCAAGACTGAATTGCGTTCGGCCTATCTTGCCACTTTGGAACAGGACACCTCGGAATGAGCGGTGGTGACACAACAGAATTGCTTGATGGGTTCCGCACCCTGGTGGGTTATGTGGTTGAGACAACACCACAGCGGGCGAAACTGACCTTGGAGCTTGGGCCAAAGCATCTTAATCGCGCAGGCGTTCTGCATGGAGGCGTCTTGATGACAGCCTTCGATTCCGCCTGTGGCTATGCCTGCATGGCGGGTCATGATGATCCGGAAACTCCCTCACTTGTAACAGTGACCATGACCACGAACTTCATAAAAAGCCTCGATGGCGGCACGTTGTATGTCGATGCCTGGCTCACTGGCGGCGGACGCAGTACGGTCTTCGCAGAGGCGCGCGCCTATGATGCGAAGGACCGGACTGTAGGCACGGCATCAGGTACTTTCCGACGACTGCGCGGCAGGCCGAAGGCAACGGGGTAAGAAATATGAGCGGGAAAACACTTCTGTGGGAACGGCAGGGCCGGGTCCTGACTTTGACCCTCAATGACCCGGCAACGCGAAATTCTCTTTCGGTAGAGATGTATGAAACGTCGCTTGAAATGATTATGGCGGCGACACATGACGACGACATCGGGGCCATTGTGATCACAGGCGCTGATGGAAATTTCTGTTCGGGTGGCAACATCAACAGGCTGCTTGAAAGTCTCGATATGAGCCACGCACGACGGCAAAAGTCCGTTGATGCGTTACACCGGTGGATCAAGGCCATCCGCGCCTGCCCAAAGCCGATCATTGCCGCAGTTGAAGGGTCGGCTGCGGGGGCGGGCTGTTCACTGGCATTGGCCTGTGATCTGATTGTTGCGGCCGAGGAAGCGCGCTTTGTTGTCGCCTATGTGAAAATCGGCCTTAACCCGGATGGCGGATCAACGGCATTTTTGAACCGGGGGTTGCCGCCACAGCTCGTTGCTGAACTGTGTTTCTTTGGGGACCCGATCGGGGCTGAGCGTTTGCATCAACTGGGTGTCGTCAACAAAACCGTGTCGAAGGGCACGGCGCTCGACGAGGCGCTGGCGTGGGCTGCGCGTCTGGCGAACGGCCCGACAGCAGCTATTGGCCGCGCCAAGAGTCTGATCTCGGCATCGCGGCATAACAGCTTGGAAGCGCAGCTTGATATGGAGGCGCGCCTCATCATTGAAGCGCGCGATCACCCGGAAGCGGCGGAAGGTCTGAAAGCCTTCCTTGAAAAACGCAAGCCGGACTTTCCCGGTGCTGTAAAAGCTGCACGCGAAGACAGCTAGGGTTTGTTTGATGCACAAGACGAGGAGGACCTTCCCTGACGGATGCCCGCCGTGCTCCCCAAAACGGGTACATCAGCCAGCTTTGGACGGAAGGGTGAACTGATATGGCAACAGTTTTTATCATAGGTGCAACCGGCGGCGTCGGCCGCAGGCTGGGGCCGCTTCTGCTGCAGTCCGGACACACGGTCATTGGTCTTCACAGAAAGCCGGAACAGGCAGGGGAACTGGCCGCGAGCGGTGTTGCGCCTGTGCACGGTGACATCATCGAGATGGATCCAAAACAGATTGCCGACGCCGCGAAAGGCGCCGATGTGATCGTCTTTTCCGCCGGTGCAGCCGGCAGCGGGGTCGACCGAACGACCGCCATCGACGGCGACGGGCCGCTCAAGGTGATCGAGGCGCCACAACTTCTTGGGATCAGCCGCCTTTACCTCGTCTCTGCTTTTCCCGAAGCCGGCCGCCAGGCTGAACCTGTTGCCAAGTTCGAACACTATATGTCTGAAAAGAAGCGTGCCGATGTTGCGGTTGCGTCATCGGATCTCGACTGGGTCATCCTGCGCCCCGGTTTATTGTTGAGTGATGAGGGCACAGGCACTGCAACGATGGGCCCTGCAATCATCAACAACAGCGTTGCCCGCGGGACCGTGGCGCGTACCCTCCTCGCGCTGATCGAGCAGCCATCTGTTCGCCGTGAGATTGTCGAACTGACGGATGGTCCCACACCCATCAAAGAAGCGGTTGCCGCCCTGAGACAAAGCTGACCGGCCTTTGCTGTCAACGTAAAATGCTCTAGGTCACCATCGCCGGGTCTTCGCGAAGATCGCGCCGGTCCCTCAGACGTCCGGTCGCGAGATACCAGGTTACGCCGAACTGGCGCAGTGCGTGTCCGGGGATGATCCTGATCGGTTCAACCGGCATCTCTGTTTCTTCACCCAGGACCAACCGGGCGAGCTGGGTGCCGAACATGGTGCCCATCGCGATGCCGCGGCCGTTGTAACCCAGGCCGGCATGCACGTTGTCGGCAAGCTTGAACAGGCGCGGCGTGTGATCGGGCGTCATGGCGACCCGGCCGCCCCAGCGGTAGGGCCACTCGACACCCTCAAGGGCTGGAAATATCTCCAGTGCGGTGCGTGTCAGGTGTTCGATCGACCCGGGCTCACGCATGTTGGTAAAGTTGCCGCGGCCACCGAAGACAAAGCGATTGTCGCGATCCAGTTTAAAGTAATGTAGCGCCTGCCGCGTTTCGGCGACGGCATGGCGGCCCGGCAGGATCTCGCGCAAGCGCGCTTCGTCCAGCGGCTCGCTGGCGATTTTGAACGAGGTGAGCGGCACGACCGTCTTGGCGAGACCTGGCCAGGCACCGTCGGTGTAGCCGTTCGTGCACAGCAGGACATGCTCGGCCTCAACCTCGCCGCCCTTGGTTAAGACACGCCAGCCTGCGCCTGATTCATGGATGCTTGTTGCCCGGCTGTCGCCATGCACCGCAGCGCCCTTGGCCATGGCGGTGCGTGCGAGGCCGCGAGCGTAGGAAAGCGGCTGTACGTGGCCGCCACGCGGATCGCAC
>JAJFHB010000645.1 GCA_021775795.1 Hyphomicrobiales bacterium
GGAATAATACGCGCAGCAAACAGCAACTTGCCGCTCGAATGGGTCTTGCCCTTGTCGTGATCGAAAAAGACACCCGGCGAGCGATGCATCTGAGAAACAATAACGCGCTCTGTTCCGTTGATGACGAACGTGCCGTTGTTCGTCATCAAAGGCATATCGCCCATGTAGACATCCTGTTCCTTGATGTCCTTAACGGATCGGGCTTGCGTGTCTTCATCAATTTCAAAAACAATCAGCCGAAGCGTGACCTTCAACGGAGCGGCATAAGTCATGCCACGCTGCTGACACTCTTCAACATCATATTTAGGTGCTTCGAACTCATAGGACACGAATTCAAGCGACGACTGTCCGGCAAAATCGTCAATCGGGAAAACCGACTTGAACACGGCCTGAAGGCCCGCATCTTCGCGTCCCCCTTCCGGGTTCACCATTTGCAGGAAGTGGTCATAGGAGTACTTTTGTACTTCAATAAGGTTCGGCATCTCCGCGGCTTCAGCGATGGTTCCGAAATATTTTCGAACCCGCTTACGTCCAGTGAAAGATTGCGACATTTCCGCTCCTCGCAGGGTTAGTTTTTCGGCTTTCCGCACATTCCCGAAACCGGGGAACGTCTGGAAAACCCGAATACCATTTCAAAAGCAAACAAGACCGCTCGCCCCGGGGGAATTACTCCCCAGGGCGCAACGGCTGGACACAGAAGCGTCCTGTACTTTACTTGAGCTCGACAGTGGCACCGGCCGCTTCGAGCTTCTCTTTGATTTCGGCTGCCTCATCTTTAGAGGCGTCCTCTTTCACTTCCTTGGGAGCTGCTTCCACAAGATCCTTGGCTTCTTTCAGGCCAAGACCTGTGATCGCACGAACTTCCTTGATCACGTTGATCTTCTGTTCGCCGAACGCTGCAAGAACCACTGTGAAGGTGTCTTTTTCCTCCACAGCAGCCGCACCGTCACCGCCTCCAGCCGCAGCCGCAACTGCAACAGGAGCAGCGGCGGAAACGCCCCACTTTTCTTCAAGCATCTTTGACAGCTCAGCGGCTTCCATCACCGTCAAGCTGGACAAGTCTTCTACAATTTTATCAAGATCAGCCATTACTTCACTCTCTAGAGTTTAATCGGTTTGAACGAGTTGAACCTGTCTGCGCGCATTAGGCCGCTTGGTCCTTGGTGGCATATGCATTCAGGACCCGTGCGACCTGCCCGGCAGGTGCTTGCAGCACTCCGGCAATACGTGTCGCAGGTGTCTGGATCATGCCTACAAGCTTGCCTCGCAATTCATCCAGCGAGGGCAGCTCAGCAAGAGCCTTGACACCGGTCTGGTCCAGAATGGTTTGACCCATTGCACCACCGAGAATGATAAGTTTTTCATTCTCCTTGGCGTAAGTGGCCGCAACCTTCGGAGCCGCTACAGGATCTTCGGAATAGGCAATTGCCGTTGGCCCCTTAAAGAGGTCCTTGATCCCATCTGCTTCCGTGCCATCAAGAGCAAGCCTTGCAAGGCGGTTCTTCACCACCTTGAACGACGCACCGGCATCTGCCATGCGGACACGCAAATCATTCATTTGCGCCACCGTCATGCCTTGGTAGTGGGTAACAACGACCACACCAGCGCCCTCAAGCGCTTTGTTGAGCGATGATACGAACTCCAGTTTTTGAGCTCTTTCCACTTGCTCTCTCCATCAATGCTTCGCCCTGCATAATCAGAGCCAAAGCGTTGACACATGCCGGACACCAACTGCCTCGCCAACAGGTAAGGAGCCGCTATCCGGCGCTCAATGCCTGTCCCTGCTCGCCTGGCACCAAAGCCATTCAGCAGAATACGAGGTTCAAACCGATCCCGGCGCACCACACAGGTCACGCCAAAATCTGTTTCAATCCCCATCTCATGCAGGCCGGTTGATTAAGCCGCCTTTGTACTCAGCAGCACCCGCAATCTCGGACAGGATCGATCGCCAGGCGGTCATTTTGACCGACGACCGAAACGCCAGGCAATAAGGCCTGACGGTTTGCAATCTGTCAGGCGCCTGAAACGCTCGACAGATCGATCTTCACACCCGGTCCCATCGAGGAACTGAGCGAAACTTTCTTGATATATGCACCCTTGGTGCCGGTTGGCTTTGCTTTCTGAACTGCGTCGATGAAAGCACGGATATTGTCCGCAATCTGCTCTTCGGTGAAACTCGCCTTGCCTACACCTGCGTGCAGGATGCCTGCCTTCTCAACTCGGAACTCGACCGCGCCACCCTTGGCGGCTTCTACTGCAGCGGCAACATCGGGCGTAACCGTACCCACCTTCGGGTTTGGCATCAGTCCGCGTGGTCCAAGAATTTTGCCCAAACGGCCGACAAGCGGCATCATGTCCGGTGTTGCAATGCAGCGATCAAAGTTGATTTCGCCTTTCTGCACCGATTCGGCAAGGTCTTCTGCGCCCACGATATCTGCGCCGGCCTTCTTCGCCTCTTCCGCTTTATCGTCCTTGGCAAAAACCGCGACCCGAACAGAACGGCCGGAGCCGCTTGGCAGATTGCAAACACCGCGAACCATCTGATCGGCATGACGCGGGTCAACGCCAAGGTTCATGGCAATGTCTATCGTCTCATCAAATTTCGCAGCAGCCCGCGACTTCACCGCTTGAACTGCATCCTCGAGAGAAAGCGAGGCATT
>JAJFHB010000646.1 GCA_021775795.1 Hyphomicrobiales bacterium
AAATCCCTATTTTTCAAAAGTGCCCTTCATCGCTGCAAAAGGCGAAATTCTGACCGTGCGTTTCCACTCCTCCGTTCCAAGGCGAAGCCTGCATAGAGGCATCTGGGTTGCCCCTACAGCCGAGGCGGATGTTTTCAAGGTTGGATCGACCTACGATTGGGAAACGCTGGATCAAAAACCCACTTCCGGGGCGAGACAGGATATTGAACGCCGGTTGTCTGATTTCATTCGCGTGCCCTATACCGTGCAGGATCATCAGGCCGCCGTGCGGCCGATCATCAGTGAAAGCAAGGCGCTTGTCGGGCTGCACCCTGATCAGCCGTTGCTGGGGTACTTCAACGGTCTGGGCTCAAAAGGATCTCTGCATGCGCCCTGGTACGCAAAATGCTTCTCTGATTTCCTGGTGCACCATGTTCCGTTGCCAGAGGCAGTGGATGTCAGAAAGCACCTTTAAGAGATGATGCGCGCCACTGATCTTGCCCACCTTGTCATGCGCCAATCCATCAAAGCTGGAGATTGGGTGATCGATGCCACTGTTGGAAACGGCCACGATACGCTGTTTCTTGCAGAGATTGTGGGGCCAACGGGGCGGGTCTTCGGATTTGATGTGCAGCTGGAAGCTTTGGAGCGAACTGCTGAAAGGTTGGCTCACCTTCCGCAAGTGACGCTCGTGCATGACGGGCACGAAAATCTCAGCGGGCATTTGCTACCCGACACTTCAGATCAATTGTCTGGCGTGATGTTCAATCTTGGCTATTTGCCCGGCGCATCCAGGGAAACGATCACCCGTGCGGAAAGCACTTTAGGCGGGCTCGATCAGGCCCTGGCTCATCTGGGTGTCCCCGGAGTGGTGACAGTGGTGATGTATCCCGGCCATGACGGTGGTGAAGAGGAAACAGTGGCCGTGCGGGCATTCGCCGAAGGACTTGGGCCGTCGTTCACGGTGATGCGGCATTCCCGGCTCAACTCCGCGCGCCCGGCGCCGGAACTTCTGACCATTCATCGTATAAATTAGCATTGCGCCATGTATGACCCTCATATTCTCGCAGCGATTATGGCAACCTTCCTCGTCGCCGGCACGGTCAAGGGTGTCATTGGGCTCGGTTTGCCAACAATCAGTCTTGGGCTGCTGGCGGTAGCGATCGATTTGCCCTCGGCAATGGCGCTGCTGCTCGTTCCATCGTTCGTTACAAACGTCTGGCAAGCCATCGCTGGCAGTGAGGGCAAAACGATACTGTGCCGCATCTGGCCGTTCTTGTTAATGGCGACGGTGACAGTGTGGTTTGGCGCTGCAGCCCTCACGAGGGTTGACCTTGCGCTGCTTTCAACCCTTCTGGGGGCTCTCCTGGTGATGTATGCCCTGATAAATCTGGCCGGTTTTCGGCCAGTGGTCCCGTCGCACCGGGAGGTTTGGGTTGGGCCCTTGACGGGAGCGGTCAATGGCATTCTAACCGGCATGACCGGATCATTTGTTGTGCCGGGTGTTTTGTTCCTGCAAGCCATCGGGCTTTCGCGCGACGCCCTCATTCAGGCTATGGGAATGCTTTTTACAGCGTCCACAGTCGCACTGGCGTTTGCGCTGCAGGGCAATGATTTCCTGACATATCAGCTCGGAGCCGTATCGGCCGCAGCGCTGATTCCAGCGATTGCCGGCATGCTGCTCGGCCGGTGGATCAGGCAGCGCTTGTCTGAGCAGTTGTTCCGCCGCGTATTCTTCGCTGGGCTTCTGCTTCTCGGCGTCTACATTATTATCAGCGCCAGCCTTTAGAAATTGTGCGTTTCCGCGTCCGTCACCGGTTGGAAATGTTGTCAGCGACGAGGCACATGATCTCAAACATGATCGAATAGGCGACCATTGATGTGATGTTGTTGGGATGGTCTTTGGTTGGCATGAGGCAAACAACATCACCGCCTATGACATTCTTACCGCGTACGCTTTGCAGAAGTTGCACCGCTTCATCTATGCTGAAACCGTTCACGCCGGGCTCCAGATTTGAAACCGCCGGCGCCACTGTTGCATCCAGACAATCCAGGTCAAACGTGATGTAGACAGGCTCGTCGCCAAGCCTCTTGTTGATGATCTCCATGGACTTGTTGGCACCGATTTCACGGTACCGCTCCATGTCGATGACCTCGTATCCAAGATCATAGCTGGGCTGCAGCCAGTCAAGCGTACGGGTATTGCCGCGCATGCCAATTTGCACGCTTTTGTGAGCGTTGACATTGCCCTGATGCACCAGGTAGCTGCCCCAGTGGGCGGCCGATTTCTTCGCTCCCAACCAGTGGTCGAGATGCTCATAGACGTCGGTATGGGCGTCAAGGTGGAGCAGGGCTACAGGCTTGCCGCCCGTTACTGTGGAGCCCGGACGTCCCAGGGCCTGGACGATGCCACCGGTGATAGAATGATCTCCGCCCATGGAGACGGGGTGTGTGCCGGCCTCATCAAGGCGGGTGATGAAGTCGGTGATGCGCTGGATACACGCTTCATTGTCGTTTGCTTCGGGAAAGGGCACATCGCCAACGTCGGCAATGCGGGTGGCCTCCCAGGGTGAAAAGCCGAATTTCATATGAACCCGACGTCCAAGTGCCGACATATTGCGTACGGCGCGCGGCCCCATGTGCTGGTCGCGTTCCGTCGTGCCGTTGCCGGTACTGTGGGGAACGCCGACAAGGCCGATGTCGCAGTTCTTCGGGTCGGTCTCGTAGGGGCAACGAAAAAATGTCGGGATACCCCACCAGTAAAGGGAATCCATCATCCGTTCGGGATCAAAATGATGTTCACTGTCCGTCATTCAACTGTCCCCAATTTGCTGGTGGAATGAGATTGCCTGGAACATGATCAAGCCGCGCAGACTATTGGTGTCTGCGCAACTGATCATAAGCGTTGGCCGATGCGCTTTTGTCTATTCTTCTACAAAATCGCATTCATCCATCATGGTTTCGGATTCACCGGCAAGCTCCAGGAGTTTGGCCTGATCGCCACCGGTTTCTGACTGAAGATAATTTGCCTGATGTTCCTGTCCTTCGTCTACGAGGATGTAGGTAGCATCACGCAGCAGGTCGGTGCCTTTTGTGGTCAGGAAAGTGTAGCTGCAGGCGCAGGCGGCAGTGTTCTGGTCAGAGCCAAAACCGCCATCTTCACAGGCCTCCATGAAATCCTCCTGGGAGAGGTTTTCAGCGTAGAGCGGCGAGCTCATAAGGAGGGTTGCTGCCAATGCAGTTGAGAAAGTTGCAGCGCGGGATGCAATTGAGAAGCGCATCATTGGTAAGTCTCCAATTCAATCAGTTGCAGTTCTGTTATCCGACACCCTCAAAGTCATGTTGCTAAAGGTACACTATGACCTTCATACGGCAACCACAGATCACACATCAGGCGTGGACGGGTGTCCATTTGTTGTCAGGCTGGATGACGATTTTCCCCACATGATGCTTGGTTACGAAGTCTGCCTGCGCTTCGTGAAGTTTGGACAGGGGATAGGTTTTCCATAGCAATGGTGAGATTTTCCCATCTTCAATGTAGCCGGCGAGACGATTGAATGCGGCCCGGGTGCCTTGTGAAGAGCCATGCAGCTGGAGGTGCTTGAGATAAATGCGCCGAAGGTCGAGCTCAACCACCGGGCCGCCAATGGCGCCCGCTGTCGTGTATCGGCCTTCGGGCCGCAGAATTGTGATGAGATCATTGAACATCGGACCGCCGACAACATCCGCAACCACGTCGATCACCCCGCCACCGGTCGCCTCAGCGACTGCACCGGGAAGGTCGTCAACGTCGCGGGCGATGACGGCCTCGGCACCCAGCGCTTTTACCTGAGCAAGCTTTGATGCTCCCGCCACGGCGTAGGGCACAGCACCACGGGCGCGGCACAATTGTACCAGGCCGGAACCAACACCGCCTGATGCGCCGGTTACGAGGACATTCTCACCGGCTGCAACGGCTGCGCGGTCGAGCATGTGCTCTGCCGTCAGGTAGGCGCAACAGAAAGTGGCCAGTTCCGCATCGCTCATGTCTGTTTTGATCGCATGGGCGTTCTCGGATGGAGCGGTCATATATTCCGCATAGCCACCATCGCGACCATGGCCGATGTAGTCCACATCGGCAAGGCTGATGCCGTCACCGTTGTAGATTGAAAAATCCAGCATGATGCGTTCGCCGATACGGCTCTCGGGAACATCTTCACCGACTGCAGCGATCACCCCCGAAACATCTGCCCCCTGAATGCGCGGGAAAGTGAGGGAGGAATTGTCCTGACGCCAACTGGAGACGGCGTCTGGATCACCGTCAGTGCCGTAGGCGCCTTCTCGCACCCAGATATCGGTATTATTCATACCGCAGGCGGAGACTTCCACGAGAACCTCGCCCCTGGCGGGAACGGGCACGGGCACGTCTTTACGGTAGACGAGTTTTTCCGGCCCGCCATGCCCGATAAGCTGCACGGCGTTCATAACTGATGGGAGCATCGGCTGCCTCCTTTCGCATTCCTGTCGTCATTCGAAGCATAATGCGGCTGCTGGAAAAAGGCTGCAAGGACAACCACACGATGGATGCGTTGTGGTGGTTTGCAAATGAGCTGAAATGCTCTACAGACTGGGCGCAATTCCCACAGTGAAGTGTTTCCTTTTCCGATGAGTCATCTGGCTGGTTTCAAAGACCGCAT
>JAJFHB010000647.1 GCA_021775795.1 Hyphomicrobiales bacterium
CAGAGAGAATTTCCAGCAGGAACGCTTCAAACGCCTCATCTGTCCGGTCAAGCTCATCAATCAGCAACACCGGCGGCTGACCATCGACTTCTTCCAACGCCTGCAACAGTGGCCGTTTAATCAAAAAACGGTCGGAGAATATGTCGTTTGAAACGCGTTCCCGATCCGCAATGCCTTCTGCTTCTGAAAGCCTGATCTCGATCATTTGAGCGGCATAGTTCCACTCATAGACGGCGGATGCCACATCAAGCCCCTCGTAGCACTGCAAGCGGATGAGCTTTCGCCCCAGAGCCTCGGCCAGAACCTTGGCAATTTCAGTCTTGCCGACCCCGGCCTCGCCTTCAAGAAACAGCGGCCGCCCCATGGTCAGTGCCAGAAACAGAACCGTCGCCAATGACCGGTCGGCCACATAGCGGCCTTTCGTCAACAGCTCTTGGGTCTCATCTATGGAAGAAGGAAGCGAATGCGTCATGGCCGCGAACTTATCCGAGATAGAGGCTCAGGCCAAATTGATATGGTGCCGCAGCATGCTCAACTTCAAAACGTCACTACGGTGGCCGGAGCATCCAGCTTGAACAGCCGCTGTCAGAGAGCAACTCCACTGGTGCCGGTGTGTCAACTTGGGTGGCTTCACCGCCAAACCGGGTCAATCAAACGCCCAAACTGCTTTCATCCCTATCTTAACTGCAGTCTGCAGGAACAAACACTTGCGGATCTTCGGGCATAGCGGCCATGAGACCATCATTGTTACTTTGTTCATGAACCAGCTTCCAGACACCGTCTTCCAGAGCAAATGTTGCGGCAATGTTGGAGGCCGAGTCCCACTGACAGGCCTTGGCTGTCACAACAGCGGTATCGCCAGTGATCTCTTCGGACAAAATGGTGAAACCCGTGGTCCCTTCTTCAATGATCTGGATGAACTCAAACATCTGCTGCTCGTCCGCCGCTGCATTTTCGTTCATTTCCTGTACCGTTGCCGACGCAAGGTGAACCAGGATATCCTGCAGTGTGGCGGCCTCAACTATTGCCTTTTTGTAGGCGAGGTATGCTTGGCTCACAGGCCCGGACGTGTCGAATGCCGGCTGCATTACAACCATGTTTTCGAGCAGTTGATCCGGGCATTGGCCGGTGTCTATGACCAGGGCCCACATGTACGGCCCGGGAAATCCAAATTGCACCGCCTGCCCCGCTTCGGCGACACCCGTGGCAGCACTTGTGTGGTTGCCAGGCGCCATTGACGTATACTGGTAGCTGTCGCTGTACCAGCAGGTGCTGCCCCCGGCGCTAGCCCCGTTGGATGATGAATCCTGAGTATATGGCTCGCTGGGTGATGAATTCTGTGTGTACGTCTCGCTGGATGGTGAACATTCCTGGCCAATCTCAACGCACTCGTCCTGACAGGTGAACAGTTCATCGTCTGTCGCGCCATAAAGAACACCTTCGGCACAACTGACCAGACATTGGTGCATTCCAGCACAGATGCGGGCGCCCTCGACCTCAGATAGCTGTGGCTCTACACCTGGTTCACACTGATCGGCACTCCACAGGCATTCGTTATTGCAGGTGTCGACATCGTCCATTGAGCCGCCGTAGAGAACCTGTTCGCTGCAGGTCACCATGCAGGAATGCAGTTCGGGGCATGTTTCCGCACGAGTGGTATTTGTCATCATTGCCGCCCAGGCAATTAAGGAGAGCCCGAATACAGCGAGAAAGGGCAAACCGTTCTTTGTCATAAATGATGCACGCAATGTTGCTGCAGGGCGATGAGAGTGACCCATTCATACGTCTCCATGAAAAAAGAGAATGTGCGTTACCTGAAGGGAATGCAGAGCCGACATTCTCCGCGCGGCCCAACATTTCAGGACGTTACGCGGATTATTACGAGTGGCTCAAGCGGTTTCTCTCTACATTACACCGAAGTAACGTCGTCACGAATGCGCCGAGGTTGCAAAACGCGCGCGCTCTCGCACCGAAGTGCCACTCCGTAAAGCCAAACGCCGAATTGAGCACCGCTGAGCCGGCCCTCAGCGCGCTTCGGCAAGCGTAAACACCATGTCGCAAGCTTCATCGCGCAGAGGTATCAGGGCCTGATACTCGTCGCTGTGATACCAGGTGCGCACTGCATCGGCGTCAGGAAATTCAATCAACACAAAGCCGTTGAAGTCTGCATCGCCCGTGAGGTTTTCGAGCACCGCTGCCCGCACCGTAAAGGTTCCCCCATGGGCGGCAACTGTCGGCCCGGCAGCAGCCGAATATGCCTTCAGCTTCTCAGCGTCTTTCACCTTGGCTTGCACCACTACGTAAGCGACCATCAATTCTCTCCCTGCACTTCTAACTATTGAACAAGCTGGTTGATGTCTGAAGCACCAGCTGGGCGGAGTCCAGCGCCCCCAGCGGCAAGCGCCTACACTATTCCATCATCCGGAGCGATATACTCACAAAGGTGTTTCTGCCATCGCCAGAACAGAAAAAGCCGCAGGCGGTCATCCCACCTGCGGCCTGAATTTTGTCAGGCAGACAACCGTCAGCCGTTTGCAGCGTCCACGGCCCGGCGCGCCATGACGCCGACGAGGTGGGCACGATACTCAGCACTCGCATGGATGTCTGAATTGAGATCATCCGAAGCAACACTTGCCTCTGCGATCGCACCAGATGAGAAGTCACCCGAAAGCGCACTTTCCATCGCGGCATCGCGGAAAACGCATGGGCCCGCCCCTGTCACCGCGACACGGGCGCCGCCGCCCGCTGAAGCCACGAAAACACCCACCAGCGCGTAGCGCGAAGCCGGATTGGGGAACTTCACGTAACCAGCCTTGGCCGGTACCGGGAAGCGCACGGACGTAACGATTTCGTCTTCTTCAAGGGCGGTTTCAAACATGCCCGTGAAGAATTCGTCTGCAGAGATCTCGCGCTTTGACGTGACGATGGTTGCATCCAACGCCACACAGGCTGCCGGATAGTCTGCTGCCGGATCATTGTTGGCAACCGAGCCGCCAATGGTGCCCCGGGCCCGCACGTGCGGATCACCAATGCCACCGGCCAGACTGGCCAGCGCCGGTATAGAATTGCGCACGTCCATTGAACCTGCGACTTCGGCATGTGTGGTACCGGCTCCGATAACAACATTGCCACCGGAGGCATCAATGCCGCTCTTGACCGCATCAGTGATATCGATCACGTCTGACGGTGATGCCAGGCGCTGCTTCAGCGTTGGTATCAAGGTGTGTCCACCAGCCAGGAATTTGCCGTCATCACTGTTTTTGAGCAGCTCGACAGCCTCGTCCACACTTCCCGGGCGGTGATAATTGAATTCATACATAGCTTCTATGCTCCCGTGACTACTCAGCTGCCTGTTTGGCGCCTTGCAAACTGTTCCAGACCGTCTGCGATGATGCCGGCATTGGCACATCGACAACACCCAGCGCATCGGTGATGGCATTCATCAAAGCTGCAGGCGATGCAATCGCCCCGGCTTCACCACAACCCTTGAGCCCGAGCGGATTTGACGGACAAATGGTCTCCGTAAAGCCAAGCCTGAACTCAGGCAGATTGTCCGCCCGCGGCATGCAGTAATCCATGTATGAACCCGTCACGAGCTGACCGGCATCATCATAGACACACCCTTCGGTAAGCGCCTGGCCTACCCCCTGGGCAATACCGCCGTGCACCTGCCCCTCAACAATCATCGGATTGATGATGCTGCCAAAGTCATCGACAGCAACCCAGTCCACGATTTCGGTAACGCCCGTTTCAGGGTCGATCTCAACCTCGCAGATGTGGCACCCGGCCGGGAAAGTAAAGTTGGTGGGATCGTAGAACGCCCCCTCCTTCAAACCAGGCTCAAGGCCTTCCGGCAGATTGTGGGCCACATAGGCCGTCAGTGACACTTCCGGTGCAAAGGCCATGGACTTGTCCGTTCCCGCAACTGAGAAAGTTCCGTCCTTGAACTCAATGTCACCTTCGGCTGCTTCCATTGCGTGAGCAGCAACCTTCGTTGCCTTGGCAATGACCTTGTCGCAGGCGTTAGCAATGGCCGACATGCCCACAGCACCAGAACGGGAGCCGTAGGTTCCCATGCCGAACTGCACCTTGTCCGTATCGCCATGCACGATTTCGATCTGATCGAGAGGCAGACCGAGCTTTTCTGAAACCAGTTGCGCGAAAGTTGTTTCGTGCCCCTGGCCATGAGAGTGCGATCCGGTGAGGACCTCGACATTGCCCGTCGGATTGACGCGGACTTCAGCAGATTCCCACAAACCAACGCCGGCGCCAAGTGAACCAACTGCTGCCGACGGCGCTATACCGCAGGCTTCAATGTAATTGGACAGCCCGATCCCGCGTAACTTGCCAGCGCTTTCAGAAGCAGATTTGCGGCTTGCGAAATTGTCATAGTCAATCATCTCGCAGGCCATATCGAGGGACGCGTTAAAATCACCGGCGTCATAGGTCATGATGACCGGCGTTACATGGGGAAACTCGGTAATGAAGTTGCGTCGCCGGATTTCGGCACGATCAATGCCCAACTCCCTGGATGCCGTTTCCATCAACCGTTCCACCACATAAGCAGCTTCCGGCCGTCCGGCCCCGCGATAGGCGTCAACCGGTGCGGTGTTTGTGTAAACCGCATCGACCTCTGCATAGATGCTCGGGATATTATATTGGCCAGACAGCAGTGTCGCATAGAGATAGGTCGGCACTGATGATGAGAATGTCGACATGTAGGCGCCAAGATTGGCAATCGTCTTCACCCGCATCGCCAGGATCTTGCCGTCAGCGTCCAGCGCCAACTGGGCGTTGGTAACATGGTCGCGGCCATGCGCATCACTGAGGAACGATTCTGAACGCTCGCCGGTCCATTTGACCGGGCGGCCGACTTTCTTTGCCGCCCAAACACAGACCGTTTCTTCTGCATAGATAAAGATCTTGGAGCCGAAGCCGCCTCCCACATCCGGCGCAATCACACGAAGCTTGTGCTCCGGTGCAACGCCGATGAAGGCTGACAGCACCAGCCGCGCCACATGCGGGTTCTGGCTGGTTGTGTGCAGCGTGTAGCTTTCTGTCCCCGCTTCATACTCGCCAATGGCCGCCCGAGGCTCCATCGGATTGGGGATCAAACGGTTGTTGACCAGATCCAGTTCGGTGACGTGGGCCGCACTTGAAAAGGCTGTATCCACGGCGTCTTTGTCGCCAAGCGCCCAGTCATAGATCGTGTTGTTCGGTGCTTCTTCGTGGATCTGTGCGGCACCGTCAGCCTGTGCCGTCGCTGTGTCGACAACCGCTTCGAGTTCAGAATACTCGACATTCACCATTTCAGCGGCAGCTTTGGCTTCCGCAATGCTGTTGGCAATGACAACCGCAACTTCGTTGCCTACATACCTGACCTTGCCTTGTGCAAGGGCTGGATGGCCGCCCGCCTTCATCGGCGTGCCGTCCTTGGAGTGGATCATCCAGCCGCAGATAAGGCCGTTGATGCCATCACTCGCCAGATCATCGCCTGTCAGCACAGAAAGCACGCCAGGCGCTTTCGAAGCGTCTGAGATATCAATGCTGTCGATTGTGGCGTGAGCATGCGGTGAACGCACGAAGTATGCATAAGCCTGGTCGGCGACGTTGATGTCGTCCGTATACCGGCCCCTGCCCGTGATAAATCTCTTGTCTTCTTTTCGGCGCACGCGGGCGCCAATGCCTGTATCAGTCATTTCGCTCTCCCGCTTAAGCCATTTCTTTAGCTGCTGCCGCTATTGCCTTGACAATATTATGATAACCCGTGCAACGGCATAAATTGCCTTCCAGCTCTTTGCGGATGGTGGCTTCATCGAGGCCACTGCCGTGCTTTTTGACCATGTCAACAGCCGACATGATCATGCCAGGCGTACAAAAGCCGCACTGCAGTCCGTGATGCTCGCGAAACGCTTCCTGCATCGGATGAAGATCACCGTTGCTCGCCAGACCCTCGATCGTTGTGACCTCAGAACCTTCCGCCTGAACCGCAAGCATGGTGCAGGATTTCATCGCTGTGCCGTTGACGTGCACAACACAAGCCCCACACTGCGATGTATC
>JAJFHB010000648.1 GCA_021775795.1 Hyphomicrobiales bacterium
GGAATTGTGGTCATGTTACCCTTCGACTCGATTGACAAAATGGCAACAATAGGGTGCACGCCATGGCACTGCTTTGGCAATCCTGTTTCCTATCCATGATGCGATGGTTTTGTTGAAAGGTGCTCAAACAGCCAAAGGGCACCGCAACACACGATGAGCATCATGGCGCCCAGATCGAACGTTACGCTGGCTCGTCCAACAACATCTGCGAGGTAGCCCCCGATCAGAGGGGCGAGCACGCTGGCAAGATAGAAAATGGTGAAAAATATTCCCATGCCGACGGCGCGGTTTTGCTTTTGCAACACTGCGGACGGCAGACTCATGATTGGCCCGGCCGACAGACCCGCGACCAGCCCGAGCACGGCAAACATCAAAATAACCGCTTCCGTTCGTGCCGCAAGAACCAGCATCGCCGCATACAATAGCAGGCCCGAAACCAGCACCAGATTTCGCCGGCCGCTGCGGTCGGCTATGATGCCGCCCAGGGGCACTGAGAGGGCGACAAGCCACAGGCTTAGACTTGTGGCAGAGCTCGCGGCGGAGTTGCTCCAGCCGCGCTCGGCCAGCATGACCGGGCCAAAACTGAAGATCATGCCCAAAGCAGCGTTGTACAATCCCCAGATCAACCCGGCCGTGAGCACTGCCGCCAGGGCAGTTCCTGTCAGGCTTGAGTGACCGATCGTTTCTGCAACGTTCACTGCAGTTGGAGAGCGGTAAAGAACGGCAAACAACAACAACCCGGCGGCAGCCAGGCCGGTAACGAACACCAGGGCAGTCACAAGGTTAGCTGCTTCTGCAATGGGAGGCAGCACAACAAGGGCAAGCGCAATGCCAACGGGCCAGGAATTCACGAAAATCCCCATGGCGGTGGCAATTTCCTTGCCATCAAACCAGTCGGTTACCATCTTGGACATCAAGACATTGAGGATGACACCCCCGGTTCCCGCGAGTAAACGGCCACCCACCTGCGCCCCCCAGGTCGACGAAAGCGCCACCAGCAGGCCGCCGCACACCATCAACGCGAGGCCGAACACGACGGCTGGCTTATCGCCGAAACGCTTGCCTATTTTTCCTCCCGGGTACGCCAACAGTATGCCGGGTGACAGATAAAGCCCGATCAGGAGCCCAAGATCGGCTGTGCCGACATTGAACTCCCGCATGATTGTCGGCGACAGGGCGGCAACAGCCTGGAACTGAAAAGCCATTGCCACCCGCACGCTGAACAAAAGTGTGAGGACGCTCCAACGATTGGTGCAACCCATTTCACGGCCTCTCGCTTCTGGCGGTGCTCATCTGTTCCAGGGTTGGAGGATGGCGCGGGTCGAGCGCGCCATCCTCCAAGATCCTTGTTTCCCAACTTGGGTGTTGTGAGAGCTATGCCCAGCCGAGCTCCTTTAGAGCCCAGGGCGCATTCCAGATCTTGCACATTTTTGCGACCTTGCCCGAGGCGTCCATTGTCAGGGCGTAGACATACTCGGTGCTGGTCTGCTTTTGCGTTGGTGCAATCGGGCCGCCGTCGGCCACATGTCTGCCCGTAAACGTTCCAAAAAACAGGGCCGTCCCCGAGGTCTCGTCGTAGGATGAGCTGTGTAGCTCGTATGAACATTCCGCAAGCGGGCCTTTCCCAAGGCCGGCCATCCATTCACAGTAATTCTCCACTGTGTGAACATCTACAAGTGGTTCGCTTTGGGCGGAAAACGTGGCCCCAGCCGCCACATAATCTTTGCAGCCCTCCCAGCCTTGCAAAGATTCACAGGCGTGGAAAAACTGTTTGGCTGTATCAAATGCTGACATGTTTGTGCCTCCTGAAGCGGTGAGTTAGGTTTTGTCTTGAGAGGTAAAGTGACAGATTGCGAAAGAGTTCGCCATCGGACGCTTGCAGTATTGTGCCTGGGGTGTTTGCTGTATTTTGACTACAGCATCTGCATTAGGTTCGCTGACACACATTGATTGAAGCAATTTGGATTTCGAATGGCTGTCGAAACGGAGCCTGCCGCGCAGGACGAAACATTGACCCCGCGTGAGCGTGAGATCGCGCAAGCCTATGCCAATGGTGACAACTACCATCGGATTGCAGAGCGCCTGTTCATTGCTCCTTCGACCGTCCGCACCCATTTGGCTTCGATTTACCGAAAACTTGGTGTCTCTTCCAAACTCGAACTGCACAAAGTGCTCGGCGGTGGCGCGCCAAAATACTCTGCCCAGGATGATCAGGCAGCGCTTATCTCGGAGTTGGCTCTCAGTCTGGAAGAAGCGATAAGCCGTGAGAGGGCGCTTGGCGAAGTCCTCAGAATCATCAGCGGTTCCAACGGAGAGGTAGAAGAGGTTATTGCCGCGGTTCTTGGTTATGCTCTTGAGCTCTGTGACGCCGAATTCGGTATCCTGTTTGAATATGCGAAAGAATCGGGCTTCCGGGCCGCCTACAGCAGTGGCATTCCCAATTCATTCAAAGAATGGTTTGTGGAACAGGGTTCATTCCATGTCAGCCCGCAAACAGCGGTTGGCCGCGTCATCGCCAGCCGGGAGGTTGTCAATGTCGCCGATGTTTGCGGTGAGGATGTTTACCGGCAGGGCGATCCATTGAGAATAGCAACAGCGGATCTTGGCGGTGCGCGTTCCTTTGCTGCCATCCCGATGCTGGCCGGTGATCGCCTCATCGGGGCGTTCACCGTTTACCGTCAGCAGGTACGCCCGTTTGACAGCAGAAACCTCGAGGTGGCGCAGATGTTCGCTGACCAGAGCGTAATCGCTATCGAAAATGCGCGTCTCATGGAAGAGCGGCGTCAGGGAAGCTGAGGCAGCCAGCTTGCAATTGCGTGTTGGTCACTCGTTCCAAGACAAGTCAATCTGTTCCACCGCATTTACATACACATATCGTGTCGGCAACATCCTTCCATCCCAGCACTCTCTGTGGTCCGTAGTTCCTCATCGTCTCAGTCTGCGCTTGACTCGGTGTTTGTTTAGCTAAATTATAAAGCTAAATTAGAAAGCAAATTACAGACACAAACGCGCCTGGTCGAAAAGCTGGCTGGGTTCCAAAAGCTAAATCCCAACGCGCAGGTTCCCGCCTGATGTCAGAAACGACGAATCCCACCGAATTGCCGCTGACGGTCTCGCGTGTGGCATTGCTGGAGGAGGGCTCGGATGCCCGCTTCCGCCAGCTCATTCACCGTCTGCTTGCCTATGCGAGCACTCTCGAGGCCATCCGCGCCGGGCTTGGCGGGATGATCGGTCTTACGGGTATCCAGTTCACGATGCTTATCTCCATCGCCCATCAACAGCGCGACACGGGCGTTGGAGTAAAGGAAGTTGCTGATCATCTGAATTGTTCAGGCGCCTTCGTGACGATTGAAACCGGCAAGCTTTGTGCGCTTGGGCTGGTGGAGAAACGTCAAAACGCTGGTGACAAACGCCGTGTGCTGCTGACCGTTACAACGCGCGGTCGGGAGCTCTTAAGCGGACTTGCGCCGGCGCAGCGCCAGGTCAACGACACGCTGTTCGCCTCTCTCGACCAAGCGAGTTTCGAGCACATGTGCAAATACGCCGAGGATCTCGCTACCGATGCCCGCAACGCCCAGGCACTGGTTGAGTTTCTCACAGAATCAAAAACTGCAGCGCTGAGCTGACATCCAGATTGGAAAGGAAACACTACCGATGGCCGTAACGCAGAAATCAATCGTCACCATGCAGGCAAAGGGCGAGGTAAAACATCACGCCAGAACCGACGTGTCCGTCCGTGACCTCACCGTCACCATCGACGAGCCGTCAGAGCGTGGCGGCACAAATCAGGGGGCAACCCCAACTGAGACGATGGTTATCGCTCTCATTGGCTGCACAACCGTGGTCTCTCATCGCATTGCCGACAGGCTGGGCATTGAGCTGAAAAACATGAAAGTTGACGCCGCCGCCGATTTCGACCGCCGAGGCGTTATGCAGGAAGCACAGATTGAAGTGCCATTTCCAAAGATTGATCTGACGGTGTCCGTCGAGACGTCGGCTTCAGACGCGGAGATGGAGCAGCTTCAGACCGATCTGAAGAAGTTCTGCCCGATCTCAAACATGATCCGGCAGTCAGGCACCGAACTTACCGAGACCTGGAACGTTACCAAACAGGGTTGATCGAAACAAAGGGAGAGCCGCCGAT
>JAJFHB010000649.1 GCA_021775795.1 Hyphomicrobiales bacterium
ACCCTGGCGGGAGCCTCCCAGTCATCGATTATCGGCTTTAACGTGAGAGCGAACCAGCAGGCCCGCGAGGCGGCAGATCAGGCCGGTGTGGAAATCCGCTACTACAATGTCATTTACAATCTCGTGGATGATGTGAAGGCGGTTCTGACGGGTATGCTCGCACCGGCTTTGCGTGAGCACTTCCTTGGCAATGCCGAGGTTCTCGAAGTGTTCAACATCTCGAAGGTTGGCAAGGTTGCTGGCTGCCGTGTCACGGAAGGCTCGGTTGAGCGCGGTGCCAGTGTGCGCCTCGTCCGCGACAGTGTCGTCATACACGAAGGCACCCTGTCAACGCTCAAGCGCTTCAAAGACGAAGTGCGCGAAGTGAAGTCAGGGCAAGAGTGTGGCATGGCATTTGAGAAATATGAGGATCTTAGGGACGGTGACGTGATCGAATGTTACCGGGTCGAAGAAGTCGCGCGGACGCTCGACGACTAGGGCGGCTAAGGCAGGCAAAATGATGCCCGCTGATCCGCCATTGTCTCATCAGGTGATTTATCATGAGCCGAAAACAACCCAGCCAGCGGCAGCTGCGCGTAGCTGAACTGCTACGCCATGCCCTGGCCGATATATTCGCCAGGGGCGAAATCTCTGACAAGGACCTCGACGGCGTGGTCATCACGGTAACCGGCACATCCATTTCTCCGGACTTACGTTCTGTGACGGCGTTCGTTGTTCCTTTGGGCGGCGGCGATACCGAGGTAGTCCTCAAGGCGCTGAACCGGGCACGAAAGTTCATCCGTGGTCAGGTCAGCCGCCGTATTGAACTCAAATATGTTCCTGACATCAGCTTTGCCTTCGACGAGAGTTTTGATTATTCACAGAGCATCGACCGTTTGTTGCATGATCCACATGTTGCCCAGGATCTCGATCCCGGCCTAGAGAAGTAACCTCGGCCCATGGCGCGCAAGAAAAAAGGCAACCCGGTTCATGGCTGGGTCATACTGGATAAGCCCCTCGGCATGACCTCGACCCAGGCTGTTGCGCAGGATAAGCGGCTTTGCCAGGCGCAAAAGGCAGGCCACGCCGGCACTCTCGATCCGCTGGCTTCAGGCCTCTTGCCCATCGCCCTTGGCGAAGCCACAAAAGTAGTTTCATTTGCGATGGACGGTACAAAGTCTTATCGCTTCACCGTGCGCTGGGGCATCGAAACTTCAACCGACGATGCAGAGAGCAGCGCAACGCAGGAATCTGAAACACGCCCGAGCGAAGCGCAGATACAAGAGATACTGGGTGAGTTTCGCGGTGAGATCAGCCAGATCCCGCCTCAGTTTTCCGCCATAAAGGTAGAGGGAGAACGCGCCTACGATCTGGCCCGCGATGGTGTCGATGTGGAGCTTGATGCGCGATTCGTCACCATCGACAGACTGGAACTTTCAGAAGTTACGGACGGCGACCATGCGGTGTTTGAGACCGATTGTGGCAAGGGCACGTATGTTCGTGCACTGGCTCGCGACATGGGGCGGAAGCTGGGCTGTTTCGGCCATGTTGTTGACCTCAGGCGCACGCGCGTTGGGTCGTGGCTGGAATGCGACATGATACCGCTGGATAAATTTGAAGCAGTAAGCCATATTGCCGCCGCCGATAAGAAGCTAGAAGCTTTTATCCGGCCTGTAGCGACCGCGCTGGACGACATCCCGGCGCTGGCCGTCAGCAGTGCGGATGCGGTGCGCATGAAGAGGGGGCAACCCGTCATCTTGCGTGGACGCGATGCACCGGTTCTCCACGGTACAGTATTTATAGAGTCTAGGGGCGTGCCCGTGGCTCTTGCTGAAGTGAGACAAGGTGCAGTTCACCCCAAGCGGGTGTTCAACATGACGACATGAGATTTTTTTTGTGAGTTTGAAAGGAAGATACGACGATGTCGATTGCACCTGAACAAAAACAGGAATTGATAAAGGAGTATGGCATCACAGAGGGCGATACCGGTTCACCGGAAGTCCAGGTTGCCATTCTTACGACGCGGATAAACAATTTGCGTGGCCACTTTGATGACCACAAGAAGGACAATCACTCGCGTCGCGGTTTGCTTAAAATGGTTAGCCAGCGCCGCCGTCTGCTCGACTATGTAAAGTCAAGCGACGTTGAGCGTTATCAGAGCCTGATCAAGCGTCTTGGCATCCGCCGTTAGGCGAACGCCAAGCCATGAAATCCGATGCATCCCCTCTCCAAAGGGTTGATTTGGAAATTTCACGCGGTGTAGCCCTGCTCGCCGGTGCGCATAGGCTGGTGCCTGTGCGGCCTGCGGGGAATGCGGCGGCGAATTGCCGTCTGGGTGCGTAACTGCTGCGTGCGACGTTGACTTCACTCATTTGGATCATGTGATCACGGATTTGGAAGTCTGGCTGACGGCAATGGGGCCGTTATGCCGTTTGCCCAAAAAGTACCGTCCTGGAAGTTGGATAAGCGTAAGCGGGCGGTCTGGGCATATGAGGAAAAAGAATGTTTGACATACATAGAGAAGAGATCGAATGGGGCGGCCGTCCGCTGGTACTCGAAACGGGCAAGATTGCCCGTCAGGCGGATGGTGCGGTTCTCGCGACATACGGCGAAACAACAGTTCTCGCCACCGTCGTTGGAGAGCACAAACCCAAGCCGGGACTGGACTTTTTTCCGCTCACGGTGAACTACCAGGAAAAGACATATGCCGCGGGTAAAATCCCGGGTGGTTTTTTCAAGAGAGAAGGACGTCCGTCCGAAAAGGAAACACTGACCTGCCGTCTCATTGACCGCCCGATCCGGCCGCTCTTCGTAAAAGGCTACAGGAACGAAACCCAGATCATCGCCACGGTATTGAGCCATGACATGGAAAATGACCCCGATATTGTCGCGCTCATCGCGACCTCCGCGGCATTGACCATTTCCGGCCTGCCGTTCATGGGCCCGATCGGTGCCGCGCGTGTTGGCTTTCACGAAGGCGCTTATGTTCTCAATCCGACGATTGATGATTTGGTTGACCAGAAGCTTGATCTTGTGGTCGCCGGCAGCACCGATGCGGTGTTGATGGTTGAATCAGAAGCGCAGGAGCTTTCCGAAGACGAAATGCTCGGTGCTGTCATGTTCGGCCATGAAGCCTTCCAGCCGGCCATCGATGCCATCATCCGCCTTGCGGAGAAAGCGGCACGTGAGCCTCGCAATGTACAAGAACGCGATGACTCAGAGCTTCTGGAGCGCATGAGTGGCATGGCGAGCGACGATCTTCGCCAGGCTTACACAATCGCTGACAAAGCCGAACGCCGCGATACCATATCCCTGATCAAGAACAGGGTTCGCGATGAAATCTCACCGGAAGGTGCAGAGGACGTTCCCTCGGGTTCAGTCGTTTCGGAAGTCTTCAAGGCGCTCGAAAGCGGCATCGTCCGGGGCAACATTCTGGACACCGGCGAGCGCATTGATGGCCGTACTCTTGTCGATGTGCGTCCCATTGTTGCGGAAGTTGGTATTCTTCCCCGTGCACACGGCACTGCGCTCTTCACGCGTGGCGAAACCCAGGCATTGGTGGTCACAACACTTGGAACGGGTGAAGACGAGCAGTTCGTTGACGCTCTTGAAGGGACCTACAAAGAAAACTTCCTGCTGCATTACAACTTCCCGCCTTACTCGGTCGGTGAAGCGGGTCGCGTTGGTTTTACCAGCAGGCGCGAAATCGGCCATGGCAAGCTCGCCTGGCGTGCAGTGCGTCCGGTCTTGCCGGCACGCGATGAGTTTCCCTACACCATCCGTATTGTTTCCGAGATTACGGAATCAAATGGTTCATCTTCAATGGCATCAGTTTGTGGCGCATCGCTTGCCATGATGGATGCTGGCGTACCATTGGCACGTCCAGTAGCCGGTATCGCCATGGGCCTCATCAAGGAAGGCGAGCGCTTTGCCGTTCTTTCCGATATCCTTGGCGATGAAGATCATCTCGGCGATATGGACTTCAAGGTCGCCGGCACGGAAGTTGGTATTACGTCCCTGCAGATGGACATCAAGATCACCGGTATCAATGAGGAAATCATGCGCACCGCCTTGCATCAGGCAAAGGACGGTCGCGTGCATATCCTCGGCGAAATGTCGAAAGCCTTGACCGAGGCGCGGCCAGAAATGGGCGAACACGCACCTCGCATCGAAGCCTTTACCATTCCGACCGACAAAATCCGGGAAGTGATTGGAACCGGCGGCAAGATCATTCGTCAGATCGTTGAAGAAACCGGCGCAAAAGTCGACATCAATGACGATGGCATGGTCAAGGTCGCTTCAAGCGATGCAGCCTCCATCAACGCGGCGGTAAGCTGGATCAAGTCGATCACCAGCGAGCCTGAAGTGGGCGTCATTTATGACGGCAAGGTCGTGAAAGTTGTCGACTTTGGTGCTTTCGTGAACTTCTTCGGTGCCAAGGACGGCCTCGTTCATATTTCGGAACTTGCTCCTCATCGGGTCGGCAAGGTTACGGACATTGTAAATGAGGGCGACACCGTCAAGGTCAAGCTGCTCGGCTTTGACCAGCGCGGCAAGGTTCGGCTTTCCATGAAGATCGTTGATCAGGAAACCGGCGAAGAAATTGTTGAATCAAAAGATGATGAAGGGGATGCGGACGCAAGCTAGCGCCCACCTCACAT
>JAJFHB010000650.1 GCA_021775795.1 Hyphomicrobiales bacterium
CACGCGGCGGCTATCCGGTGAACTGAGTGAAGATGAGTTCAAGCCATTGCGCCTCATGAATGGCCTGTACCTGCAACTGCATGCCTACATGCTGCGGGTCGCCATCCCCTACGGCACATTGTCATCGCCACAAATGCGGGCTTTGGCGATGATCGCCAAACGTTACGACAAGGGCTATGGCCATTTTACCACTCGCCAGAACATTCAGTACAACTGGCCAACGCTCTCCGAGACGCCGGATATTCTCGAGCATTTGGCCGACGTCGAAATGCACGCCATTCAAACGTCGGGTAACTGCATTCGCAACGTCACAACGGACCAGTGGGCCGGTGTGGCGGCCGATGAAATTGCAGATCCTCGTCCGGTGTGTGAATTGCTGCGCCAGTGGTCGAGCCTGCATCCGGAATTTTCGTTCCTGCCCCGCAAATTCAAGATCGCTGTAACCGGTGCTCCTCATGATAGGGCAGCTGTTTCAGTTCACGATATCGGTTTGCGCATGCACCGCAATGAAGCGGGCGAACCGGGTTGGGAAGTGCTTGCAGGAGGTGGCCAGGGACGTACGCCGCTGATTGCAACAACTGTGCGTGAGTGGCTTCCAGAAGCAGAGCTTCTGCCCTATCTCGAAGCCATCATGCGGGTCTACAATCTGCATGGCCGTCGCGATAACAAGTACAAGGCCCGGATCAAGATCCTGGTGCATGAACTCGGTGCGGAAGAGTTCACAAAGCAGGTCGAGGCGGAGTTTGCCCGTCTTGGCACGTCTGAAATTGAGGTTGATCAGCGCGAGCTTCGGCGTATCGCAACTTATTTTGCAGCGCCTTCTTATGAGGTATTGCCTGAGATCAATACAGAGTATGAGCTTGCCAGAAATGAAAACCGCGCCTTTGCGTCCTGGGCCAAGGTCAACGTGGCCGAACACAAGGTCCACGGCTATGCCATTGTCAACATTTCGCTGAAGCCTGCAGGTGGCATTCCCGGTGATGCGACTTCCGAGCAAATGGACATTGTTGCCGATCTTGCTGAGCGCTACAGTTTCAGTGAAATCCGGGTGACGCATCGTCAAAACCTGGTACTGCCATACGTCAAAAAATCGGATCTGTTTGAAGTCTGGTCCGAGTTGGAAGCGGCGAACCTGGCAGTATCCAATGTCGGTCATATCGGCGACATCGTCGCGTGCCCCGGGCTTGACTATTGTGCGCTGGCAACTGCGCGCTCCATTCCCATTGCACAGACTATCACTGAGACCTTTGCTGACCTCAAGCGCCAGTATGATATCGGGCCGCTGACCATCAACATTTCCGGCTGCATCAACGCGTGTGGCCACCATCACGTGGCACACATCGGCATTCTCGGCCTCGATAAGAAGGGTGAGGAATTCTACCAGATTACGCTCGGTGGAAGCTCGGATGAGAATGCCTCAATCGGAAAGATCCTGGGACCCGGATTTTCTGCTGACGAAGTGCCAGGAGCGATTGAGACACTTGTCGAAACCTACATGTCAATCCGATCGGAAGGTGAAACCTTTCTTCAGGTTTATCGCCGCATCGGCCCCGATCCATTCAAGGAGGCTCTCTATGCAACTGCTTAAACAAGGTTCGTTTTCTAACGACAATTGGCAAGTGCTGGCGGACGGCGACATGTTGCCTGCAACCGGCGATGTGATCGTCAGCTTTGAAAGGCTGGAAAGCGACCATGAAACACTAAGAGGCAGGAATACGCTCATTGCTGTTTCCTTTCCAAACCACCGGGCAATTGAAGAACTTGCGCCCTATCTCGGCAGTGTTGCCAAAGTCGTACTCGACTTTCCTGCCTTCTCGGATGGGCGGGCCTATTCTCAGGCGCGTCAGTTACGGCGGGAGTTTTCTTACGATGGCGAGATCCAGGCCGGTGGCAACGTCTTGCCGGACCAACTCGCGTTCATGCGTCAATGCGGTTTTGATGTGTTCCACGTCAACGGGCGGTTCAGTGCCGAACAGTGGCAAAAGGCTGCCACAAGCATGACTCTGACCTACCAACAAGGCTATGGGCCGGAGCGCGGATTTTCTCCGGCGGATGTTTGGTCAAGGCGAAAGGTTGCAAACGATGATCAGTTACGATCTGATTTCGAGGAGGTATGGTCAGCTTGAAGGAGTTGACCTTCTCGAGCCTCTCATACGGGAAGTGTTTCCTGGCCGTATCGCCCTAGTCTCTTCCTTCGGCATTGAGTCAGCCGTGCTTCTTCACATGGTTTCGCAGGTCGAGAGACACACGCCTGTGGTCTTCCTCGACACCGGCAGGCTGTTTCCTGAAACCCGTCAGTATCGCGATGAGATCGTCGCGCAGTTGAAGCTCAGCGATGTTCGCAGCATAACGCCGCTGTCACGCGATGAACGGGAATTGGATGCGCAAGGTTCATTGTGGCAAAGCAATCCTGATCTTTGCTGCCACTTCAGAAAAGTGGAATCCTTAGAGCGGGCGCTTCACGGGTTTCAGGCATGGATTACCGGGCGCAAACAATTTCACGGTGGCATGCGGGCATCTCTTCCCACGCTCGAAACCGCCGATTGGCGATTGAAGGTCAATCCGCTTGCCAACTGGACGCTTGAGCAGTTCAAGGCTTATGCCGAAGAACACAACCTTGCGCGACATCCGTTATCGGAAAAAGGTTTTACATCTGCTGGATGTATTCCCTGCACCAGCAAGCCCTCTCCTGATGGTGGTCTGCGCAGCGGCCGCTGGAGCGGCAGCGAAAAGACAGAATGCGGGATCCACTTTGGTTCGGACGGGCGGGTTCAACGCCCAAGGCGCAGTGCCTGAAACACTCGGTGCCGCGAAACGCAGTTATATACACTAAGCTCGTGGACGCACCTGGTTTTAACCCGTGATCGCCTGGGTCAGGTCGGCGAGGAGGTCTGAAGTTTCCTCGAGGCCTACGGACAATCTCAGCATATTTTCACCGATGCCCACGCGTGCGCGCTCTTCTTCCCCGATGTTGCGGTGCGTGGTGCTTGCGGGATGGGTGATGAGGGACTTTGAATCACCGAGATTGTTTGAAATATCGATGATGCTCAAGCGCCGCATAATGTCGAATGCGCGTTCGCGTCCACCGTCAATTCTAAAGGTGACGACACTGCCGCCGTGGCTCATTTGTTTGCGGCAGAGCCCGGCCTGGGGGTGACTGTCGAGATGGGGATACAAAACCCCTTCCACGCCAGTTACCGTTTCGAGTTGTGAGGCGACTTCCAGCGCGGCAGAAGATTGGTGGCGGATGCGAAGGCTGAGGGTCTCTAGGCCTTTCAGCAACACCCATGCATTGAAGGGACTGAGAGCTGGCCCCGTATGCCGAAGGAACGGTTTTAGTTCCTTTTCCTTGAACTCTTCACTGGAGAGCACAGCGCCCCCGAGGCAACGCCCCTGCCCGTCAATGTGTTTGGTGCCGGAATAAACGACAACATCCGCTCCATAGGTGAGCGGTTTTTGAAGTACCGGTGAGGCAAAGACATTGTCGACGACGATACGCGCACCGGCAGAACGCGCGATTTCGCACACTGCTTCCAGATCAATGACCTCAAGTGTCGGGTTTGATGGTGTCTCCAGGAAGACACACTTTGTGTTTTCAGTCAGGGCTGCACGCCAGGCATCGTGGTCCTTGCCGTCCACCAGTTCATAGGTGATGCCGAAACGTGGAAGAATGTTGGTGATGATCTGAAAGCAGGATCCAAACAGTGCCCGCGAGGCGACGACGTGGTCGCCAGCCTTTAGCTGACAGGCCAAGGCTCCATAAACCGCAGACATGCCGCTCGCCGTGGCAAAACAGGCCTCGGCGCCCTCCAGCAGGCGCAAGCGTTCCTCAAACATGCCGACAGTTGGATTACCGTAACGGGAATAGACGAAACCGTCATCCTCGCCGGCAAAGCGTGCTGCGGCGGTTTCTGCATCGGGATATACAAAACCCGAATTCAGATAAAGCGCTTCGGACGTCTCGCCAAACTGACTGCGTGTCAGGCCTCCACGTACGAGTTTCGTCGCTTCACCCCAATGCTCAGGTGCGGTCGGGTCAAATTCGACCGATTGATCCTGTGGATCAACTTTGGACCCAGGGAAGCCCTGCATGTTTCCATCCTCCAACACTACCCCGGTGACC
>JAJFHB010000066.1 GCA_021775795.1 Hyphomicrobiales bacterium
TGAGCCAGATCCTGCATTAGGGTTTTCCCAGAAGACTGTAAATGCAATGAACTGGAACGCCTGCTGCTTTTGCAGCGGGCGTTTTTTTATCTAGCGGGTCCGGTTTCCACGGAGCACTCTTCAATTCCGCCCCATTCTGACCAGGAGCCATCGTAGAGCGCATGTTTGTGTTGACCCGCCAGTTCCAATCCCAGAGTGAGAATTGCTGCCGTTACGCCTGAGCCACACGTTGTAATTGCCGGTTTGGATACGTCCACACCAGCATCCTTGAAGACCTGCTCTATATCCCCTGTGGGCTTCACAGTGCCATCTTCATTCAAAAGTGCCGCGTAATGTACGTTTCGGCTTCCCGGAATATGACCCGAGCGCAAGCCCTGTCGCGGTTCTTTTTCATCGCCGCTGAAGCGGCCAGGTGACCGGGCGTCAATGATTTGGCTGCTGGCGTTGGCGCTGGTGCGTTGCATGGTGCTCAGGTCGCGTACCATCATGGTCTGCAGGCGGACCGTAAAATGGCGTTCCTGTTGAGGCGCGGGCGGGCCATCTTCAAGGGCGCGCCCTTCTGATTTCCATTTGCGCAAGCCTCCATCCAGCAAAGCTACGTCGTCATGTCCCATAACCCTGAACATCCACCAGGCGCGTGCCGCGGAAAATAGTCCTGTGCTGTCATAGGCAATGACCTTCTTGCCATCTCCAATCCCCATTTTACGCATCCGGGACGCAAATTTTTCGGCACTGGGCAACATGTGCGGCAAGTCTGATTTTTCATCCGACAAATCGTCGATATCAAAGTAAAGGGCCCCGGGTATGTGTTCTTCCAGATACTCATCACGGCCAGAGCGGCCTGTCGGAGGCAAATGCCACGAGGCATCGATGACAACGACGTCAGGAGCGGACAGATGTGTCTCCAGCCAGTCTGTCGAAACAAGGTGAGGAGAGTTGTGGGAGGTCATCAGATCATTCTCCTTCAATCGTCAGAGGCTGTGACTTCAAGCAAACCATGCCGCACATGCCATTGTTCAATAGAATCTTTCGGGTAACCGTCAAACTGGAGGTCGCCCTCGGCAATATCGGCTACTACCCAGTCTGGTTTCGATGCCAGCATGATGTGAACTGTTTGCGGCGGGACGGGCAGGACCGTGTCGATGGAAGATGCAAACGGGTGAACGAGTTCCGGCCATTGCGGATCGTAAACCCACAATGCTGTTGCACACTTTGAGCAAAAACTACGCTGTGCCAGGCTGTCTTTGCCGTCGATAACCGCGCTGTAAACACCGAGGTGCTCGCCGCCGTTGATTTGAAGGCTTTCAGCGTCTGCCGCGAGGTTGATCGCATAGCCCCCACCGCCACCGGTTTTGCGGCAAATGGAGCAATAACAGCGCATGTAAGGGTAGGGCGTTTTGCTGTTCATTGAATAGCTGACGCCGCCGCAGTGACAAGAGCCTTCAAGTTTCATCCCGCACCTCCCATTGATCTTATTATCAGGCAGCAAATCCGATTCTGACCCGACGGTTCATTTTGCCCTTCTTTTCGATCTTCTGCACCACAACACTTCCGATTTTACCGGTGGAATGAACGTGTGTTCCCCCGCAGGGCTGGCGGTCGATGTCGCCGCCGCCGATTTCAACCAGCCTGACGCGACCACTGCCCATCGGAGGTTTGACCGCCATCGTTCGCACCAGTTCGGGATTTGCGAGCAACTCCTCGTCGCTTATCCAGGTGTCGGTAACCGCATGATCGCCCGCAATCAGGGCATTGAGTTGTTCTGTGAGTTGTTCCTTGTCGGCAACTGCTGCATCTTGAATATCAAAGTCCAAGCGTGAACTTTCTGCACCAATCTGACCGCCGGTAACCGGATATTGCAAAACGGTACACAACAGATGCAGGCAGGTGTGCATTTTCATGTGCGGAAGTCTGCGTTCCCAATCCAGGCTGCATCGAACCGCAGCTCCAGGCTGTGGCAATACGGCGCCTTCAGAGGCAACATGCACAATTTGCACGCGGTCTTCGCCATAGACCGTAGCCGCAACGGGTACGATCCCTACGCCTTCTATTTCAAGCGTTCCCGTATCACCGGGTTGTCCGCCGCCGTTTGCATAGAAAATAGTGCGGTCGAGGACGATACCACCGCGGTCGTTGACGTCGAGAACTGTGGCTTCGCACTCCCGCAAATAGGCGTCGTCCCGAAATAGTTGTTCTGTCATGGCTTTCCCCGATCAACCTCAGTCAATAGCTTCAAATGCCTGCGGAATGTCGATTTGACCACCCCTTAGCCAATCGGGAACGGGCAAACCCTTTTCATCAAGAAATGCTGCATTGTAGAGTTTGCTCTGATAGCGGGATCCGAAATCGCAAAGTAATGTAGCAACTGTGTGACCCGGACCGAGATCGCGGGCCAGCCGCACGGCCGCTGCGATGTTGATGCCGCTAGAGCCCCCCAGGCACAGGCCTTCTTCCAACAGCAAGTCATAAACGTAGCCTATCGCTTCCGCATCAGGGATTTGATAGGCCTCGTCAATAACGACATTCTCGAGGTTAGCAGTGATGCGGCCCTGACCGATGCCTTCCGTAATGGATGAGCCCTCGGATTTGAGTTCCCCGTGTTTGTAATGATTGAACATTGCGGATCCAAGGGGGTCGCCGAGCGCGATCTTGATATCTGCGCTGTATTCTTTCAGACGATCACTTACCCCGCCAATGGTTCCACCAGATCCGATGGCAGAAGCGAAACCGTTTATCGTCCCATCCGTTTGTTCCCAGTATTCCACGCCGGTCGTTTCATAATGCGCCCGCCGGTTCGCCACGTTGTCAAACTGGTTGGCCCAGATGGCACCCTGGGGATGGCTCTTGTTCAGAGCCGCAGCCAGGCGGGCGGAATATTTGACGTAGTTATTCGGGTTCTTGTAGGGAACTGCTGGAACTTCCACCAACTCCGCCCCCATCAGACGCAAAGTGTCCTTCTTTTCCTGTGACTGCGTCTCAGGAATGACGATGACGGTCCGAAATCCCATGGCATTGCCGACAAGCGTCAGGCCAATGCCCGTGTTGCCAGCGGTGCCCTCAACAATGAGGCCACCGGGCTTAAGTTCCCCTTTGGAGACTGCATCGTTGACAATGAAAAGGGCAGCACGGTCCTTAACGGATTGGCCAGGGTTGAGAAACTCAGCTTTGCCCAGAATGGTGCATCCGGTTTCTTCCGAAACCCTCTTCAATTTGATCAAAGGGGTGTTTCCGATCAGGTCCAAAACGTTCGGGTAATTTTGCATGGAGGGTTCTTTGTGCCGGATTGCTGCGGGAATCGCTATATGGGCAGATAAGCCATACTCATTGGCTTTTCAACAGACTGTAAGCGTCGAGAGCTGCTTGTCGAGAAGATGCATGATCCACGATCGGTTCGCGATAGTCACCTCCTGATTGCAGTTCAGGCACCCAGCGATGGACGTATGCCCTGTCCGGGTCGAACTTTTCCATCTGGCGGGAGGGATTGAAGACCCGTAAATAGGGTGCAGCATCTGGTCCGGTGCCGGCGATCCACTGCCAGTTCATGGCATTGCTGGCAGGATCTGCATCCACAAGTGTGTCCCAAAACCACTCTTCTCCGTGCCGCCAGTGAAACCGCAGGTGCTTGGTGAGAAAAGAGCCTGCCACCATTCTGACCCGGTTGTGCATGTAGCCTGTCTGCCACAGCTCTCTCATTCCTGCATCAACCAGCGGGTACCCAGTAAGGCCTTGTTGCCAGACTGCCAGCCTTTCGTCCGCGTCATTCCACTCGAAACTGTCAAACTTGGCGTTGAAGTTGACTGTCGGCAGGTCTGGATAGTGAAACAACAGGTGATAGGCGAACTCACGCCATACAATCTCTCTCACAAAGTCTTCAGCTTTTGCCTCAACAGCAGAATTGAGGTGACCTGCAATGAGTGCAGCATTCACAACCTGACGCGGACTGATTTCACCAAATCTCAAATGAGGTGAAAGTTTTGATGTTCCCGGCACGGCGGGAAAGTCACGGGCAACACCGTATTGCGGTAACATTTCATCCAGAAACCCTGCCAGGCTGCTTTGGGCCTGGCGCTCGCCCGGGCGCCATATTTCACCCCAGTGTTGTGCCCAATCAGGGTTCCTCGGCGCCAATTGGTCCAGGTGTTCGGACTGCGCCTCAACGTGATCGTTTCGTGGTTGAGAACCGTCGGGGTCTGGAAGAGGTGCTAGCAAGCCATCAAGGAGCAGCCGCATTGCACGCCAGAATGGTGTAAAAACCCGGTAAGGGGTTCCCGTTTTGGTGGCGATGTTCCATGGCTCAACGAGCAAACCGCCATTGTAACTATTGACCTCCACGCCTTTCGCCTGCAGGTCGGACTTGATACGGGTGTCCGCAAGTCTGCCAGCCCCATCATACCGGCGATTCCAGGTCACGAGCGTTGCCCCAAAATTCACTGTTTCGGCCGCAACAATATCGTGAGGTGATCCTTTGCGAATCAACAAGACAACACCGAGTGCTGCCAGTGAGGCCGCAAGCTCTTTGAGTGAGTGGTGCAACCACCAGCGTGACGCTGCACCTAACGGGCGTATGTTGCAGTCGTGTTCTTCGACAATGTACAAGGCCACTGTTTGTTGGGCTGATCGAAGAGCGCACGTCAACGCTTCATTGTCGCTCAGTCGAAGATCATTCCGAAACCAAACGATGGCCTTTGTGTGCGAATTGCTGGTTTCATTCATCTCTGGCACCTATCATCGAATAACCTGACATGAAGGAATCAATACGCTCAGGCAAGTCGCCTCGATGACACAGTGATATCTGAGAATATTGTGTCGCCTCGTAACCAGAAGGGCCTTCGACATGAGTAAGCGTTCATACATCAGTTTGCCGCAGGGGCAGTCGCTTCTCGAACTGCCTCAACACAACAAGGGTACGGCCTTCACCTGGGATGAACGCGTAAAATTTGGGCTTTTGGGCCTCCTGCCACCACATGAAGAAACCCTGGACCAGCAGGTGTCGCGTGCCCACAGCGCATACGAAAAAAAGTCGACCGATTTGGAGCGCCATATATATCTGAGGCAGCTTCAGGATTTTAATGAGATACTCTTTTACCGGCTGATCATGGACTATCCCACCGAAATGATCCCGATC
>JAJFHB010000651.1 GCA_021775795.1 Hyphomicrobiales bacterium
GGCGCGTTGCCGGTTGCCTGAATATCGCAGTGCCCGGTGTTGACGCCGAACGCTGGTTGTTGGCCTGTCCAGATCTTGCGGTTGCTACCGGGTCTGCCTGTGCAAGCGGTGATCAGCGGCCATCGCACGTGCTCACCGCAATGGGCGCATCATCCGATCGTATTGCCGGATCTATAAGATTGAGTTTCGGGCGCCTGAACAGCGCTGCAGATGTCAGTGGCGCGGCAATGGAGCTTATCGCTGGCCTTGAGAAAGTTGCTCCTCAGTTGCTCAAACGTGGAGCTTCGCCCGTCTCCCAGTAAGGAGCAGGGCCATAGCATTCAGCCAGGTAGTCGATGAATGTCCGCACTCTTGGCGGCATCAGACGCCCGTGTGGGTAGATGGCGTATATTGCATGCCCTGGCGGTTTCCAGTCCGGCATCACAACCTGCAATCGACCTTCTCTGAGGTCTTCACCAACTTCCCAAATTGATTTGAGCGCAATCCCGGCACCGGCACGGCACCATTCCAGAAGTGTCGCACCATCATCAGAGTCCAGATTGCCGCTTACGGAAACCGTTGTCGTCTTGTCGGGCCCCTCAAGCGTCCATTGATATTGCTGTGAGCCGGGAAATCGCAACAGCAGGCAGTTGTGCTTTTGCAGGTCATCAGGGCTCGAAGGTACCCCATGCTTTTCCAGATACGACGGTGCGGCCACAAGCGCGCGTGTGTTGCCTGCAAGTTTTTTGGCAATGAAGCTGTAGGCACGCAGATCCGCTATACGAACCGCAACGTCCGTGCCTTCCTGAATAACGTCGATCAGACGGTCAGACAGATGTAATCGCACTTGTATGTCTGGAAAGAGTTCCACGAAGCGCGGCAGGAAAGGCGCAATATGTTGACGCCCGAAACCGGCAGGCGCCGTAACCGTAATGGGCCCTTTGGGTTTGCCGGATTTGTGCCCGATGGTTGTATCGATAAGCTCTATTTCATGCAGGATGCGTGAGCAGTGCTCGTAGAAAATCTGGCCTTCTTCGGTAAGGTTTACCCGGCGCGTGGTGCGGTTGAGCAATCTGACACCAAGTTGCTTTTCGAGCTTTGAGATCCGGTTCGACACAACGGCTGCCGACAGCCGCAGATCGCGTCCTGCTGCAGAAAGGCTCTTGAGTTCGGCGCACCGCGCAAACACTGCCCAATCGGACACATCGGCCATATCTCATTCTTCCGTAAATATTGAAAGTCTTTCTGATTTTTTCGTTATTCTTTATAATCGTCAAGCGCTCTCCGGCTGATATAAAACTGTTAAGTGCGAATTTGAGCCGTCGGGGACCGTTATGACGTCGCTGTTGTTTGACTGGGCAAACCTTTTGATCCGCTGGGCACATGTCCTTGCCGGGATCATGTGGATTGGCACTTCCTTCTATTTCATCTGGCTCGATTCAAGTCTGCGCAAGCGCAAAGCCGATGATGCCATCGCCGGCGAAAGCTGGATGGTTCATGGCGGTGGGTTTTACCAGGTTGAGAAGTATCTCGTGGCACCTGAAAAGCTGCCCGAAGAACTGCATTGGTTCAAATACGAGGCGTATTTTACCTGGCTGACGGGCTTCGCCCTCATGGCCATCGTCTATTATTGGGGGGCAGAAGCCTTCCTCATCAATCCCAGCGTCATGGAACTGTCAGTTCGTGAAGCCATCGGCATATCGCTCATGAGCTTGCTCGCCGGCTGGATCGTCTATGATCTTTTGTGCCGCATGCCCATCGGCAATCATACAGGTCTCCTCGCTGTTGCAGTTTTTGCGCTCATCGCTGCTGCTTGCATCGGCTACCCCCAGGTCTACAGCGGCCGTGCTGCTTATCTCCACATTGGCGCGTTCATAGGAACAATCATGGCCGCGAATGTCCTGTTCGTGATTATCCCCGGTCAGAAGAAAACCGTCGCTGCTCTCCTGAAGGGCGAAGTGCCTGACCCGGCCTATGGCAAACAGGCCAAACAAAGGTCTTTGCACAACAATTACCTGACCTTGCCTGTGTTGTTCATGATGATAAGCAATCACTATCCCATTGTTTTCGGTCATGATTTGAGCTGGATGATTGCCCTTGGCATCGTCATTGCGGGCGGTTTGATCCGGCATTTCTTCAACCAGTTTGATTCGGGCAATCTGACGAACAGCGGGCGTTTCGCTCTGCCGGCTGCGGTGCTTGCAATCCTCGCCCTCATCGTTGTCACTGCCAGCCGCATCGAATTGTCCGCCGATGGCGAACCGGTAGCGTTCGCCGATGTTCAAACCATTGTTGCGCAGCGTTGCCTCAGCTGCCATTCAGCGGCGCCGACGAATGAGGCGTTTGAGGAAGCGCCCGGCGGCGTCATGTTCGATACTGCTGCATCCATTGCGCAATATGCTGATCAGATTGTTTCGCAGTCTGTCCTGACCGACACCATGCCGCTTGGCAACCTAACCGAAATGACTGCCGAAGAACGTACGCTTCTCGGTACCTGGGTGGCACAAGGCGCCCACATCGACTAAAAGGTGGGATGGTTAGTTGCAAGGTACGCGACCGGTTCCACTTTTAGTTCACAGGTGTTGATGTCCGAAACCGCAATTCAATCGATGGCAGAAACGGACGCTTTGGCAATCGGTGCGTTGCAGGCAAGCGATACCCCACAGCCGGCCAAGGCTCCTGGCTCGATGCGTTGGAGCCCAGCACCGCTATCTGGTGGAGCACTTCAGGATCGGCTCGAGACCTCATGCAGCGCATAGTGGCGTAACAGGACAACGGTCAAAGCAATGGTTGAAAGCGATTATCCAAGAGACTTGGTAGGTTATGGCAGGACGCCGCCTGATCCGAAGTGGCCAGGTAAGGCCCGCCTCGCCGTGCAGTTCGTGATCAACTACGAGGAGGGCGGTGAGAACTCCATTTTGCATGGGGACGAGACCTCGGAGGCCTTTCTGTCTGAAATTGTCGGCGCAGACGCCTGGGTCGGCCAGCGTCACATGAATATGGAATCCATTTACGAATATGGCTCACGGGCGGGCTTCTGGCGTTTATGGCGGCTGTTCAGTGAACGTAAACTGCCGCTAACGGTCTATGGCGTTGCCATGGCCCTGCAGCGAAATCCGGAAGCAGTTGCAGCGATGCTCGAGGCCAATTGGGAAATCGCAAGCCACGGGCTGCGATGGATCGACTACCGGCATTTCTCGATTGAGGATGAGCGGGCGCATCTCAAAGAAGCAATCGAAATCCACACAAACGTCACCGGCTCGCGCCCTTTGGGCTGGTACACCGGCCGAACCTCCGAGCACACCCGCGACCTCGTCGTGGAAGAGGG